>JASFKE010000671.1:0-3193 GCA_050118795.1 Desulfobacteraceae bacterium
CCAGAGCGAAATTGTGGGGGAGTGGAGCCGCCCCCCGAGCCATGTGTTCGAGTACCTGCGCCGCAACAGCTATATACCGTGGGGACATTATGCCGCCAACATGGCCCACGATTGCGTGCGCTATAGCGTGGGGGATATCACCGCGGAGGATATCCGCGGCATGCGTCATCTCTACTACCAGCGGACCTACATACGGTTGGGTCAGGAGCTGGATATCGATCCGCCGGCCCCGCGCAAGATGCTCTCCGTGACAGCGTTGGAGCAATTGCGCGGCACCATTGTCGCGGAACTGAAAAACACGCCCTCCCTGGGGTTTACGGCGACCTTGTGGGGATGGAATTACGGATTTGATTATGCTCCCACCGGATTTCGACTGCATGCCTCTCACCAACAGATCCACCAGCAATTTGCCCTGATACCGGACAAGGTGCCTGTCAAGGGAAGCGACACCCTCTCATCGATGCCGGCCTACGCTTGCGGTGATAGGGTCCACCGCTTTATCACCCGATATCGGGATCATACCGGTCAACGGTTTTTTGACAGTTATGAGCAGGCCATTAGAAGTAACCAGCGGATGGATGGCCGCACAACGGGACCGTCGAGTCTGGTGGTGCATGAGGACGACAATGTGATGCTGTTTGTGCCCAAAGCCCAGACCTCCCAGTGGGAGTTGCAGCTGATGCCGCTGAAACCGGTGGGCAATGTCCTGGCGTCGGACAGCGCCATGCGTCAATCCATCGATAGATCGATGCTGGTGGCCATGCGTGTTTTAACCCGCCTTGGGGCCACCATGATCACGGTGATCGAGTATAGCGGGCGTTTCAATTTACAAGAGAATGACCAGCGGATGGTCTATGCTTTTCTGCCCCGCCTGCCCGAATCGCCGGGTGCTTTCAGCGAGGCCCAGCTGCGTTGGATCAATGGTCATTATCCCGAAGATTTTGCGTTGGCGTGCCGACTCCGTCTGGAGCAGGTCCTTGAAGATTGGTAACCGCGTTGTTGTCTAAAAATCCAATCACCAGATCGGTGCGATAGCTTCATTGGACAAGTGGATTTGAGCAGATGAGGTCTCGGTTTTGAATGTCAGGTCGGTTAATTATTCTACCCGAGATCCTTTAACAGCGATTCATCAACCATTTTTCCGGCGACTTTTTCCGCATCGACCTGATAGGTGCCGGCTTCAATTTGGGCTTTGATTCTGGCCACCTTTTCATGGTCCACATCATCCATTTGTTGAATGGCTTCGCGGGCTGATTGCAACTCTTTCGCTTTTGTCGATAAATCAACTTTATCGCCTTTGGCTACGGGGACTGCCACATCAGGCTCTTTCGCCTTGGCGGCCTCTTTGGCATATGGGGTGCTTTGAAGCGGCGGTACCTTATTCGATATTTCCATAAATCGAACTCCTCAAATGTGATCCTTACATTAGTATAGAGGTGGACCTAAAAGTTGGCAACCTTTAATCGATTTGAAGTGGGCACCCAGTAGTCCGACTGGTCCAAGGGCCAGCGCCCTAAATCGATTAAAAGTGGGTGCCGATACCGATTCCAAAATGGATCCGGGGCGAGGCATCCTCACCGGGCTTCCATTTTTTGATCTCGGCAACATCGATGACAGGATAACGGTATTGCATCTCACCGATGCTGCGAAGCGCGGTTCCGGTTACGGACCCGACGACGGTAACTAGAGTGCCTTTGGGGTATATGGCCGGATCCAGGAATTGGCTGCTATGAATAATAAAGCGCCCCTGGGACTTGTCATTATCCTGGGGACGGTGCTGGTTTCCCAAGCCCAATTGTAAAACAATGATTTCAGTCGTATCATTTTTGGCCTTGGTGGTAATGACCTTTCCACCCCACATGACAGTTTCGCCCTGATATCTCTCCGGCGCTTTCTGTACCTGGTCGAAGGGGCCGAAATAGGAGATTTGAGATTGAGCCTCTTTTGAGATACCCCCCGCACACCCAGCCAGGATCAGAACAAGACCCAATATCAATACAGATTGTCCGCAGCCCCTTTTCATGGTTTCCTCCTCTATGGGTTTCACGCCCTCACATCAAAGAGCTGATGGAGCCATCCATTGATTCTCAGCGGCGCCAATGGCGGTGATGACGATGAGGGTACGGATAATACCTCCAGGGGTAGGGGCAGGGGAAGAAGTCATCGTCCCAGCAATAGGGGCCTGTGGGTGGCTTTTCAACCGGCCAGAGGTGGATATCTTCCACCTCAATTTGCAAAAATGGATAGGGAGCCGTTTTGGCCGTGGCGGAACTGTCCGAAATTTTACCACCCACCGTTATTTTGCGGTCTTTGGTGTAAACTTCCGGGTCGATGAAATCCTTGTAGATAAGAACCAAACGGCCCTGGGAGAGGTCTTTTGTTTTTGGCCTTTCTCCCACGCCCAAAGGCGAGTGGAGGGCCACAATACGGGTATGGTCCGATTTGTTCTCCACCGAGACGATATAACCGCCAACGATAACCGTATCCCCCTTATATCGCTCCACATCTGCAACCAGTTCCGGGAATGGAATGGGAGGCAAGGCCTCCTCCTTGACCCCAGGTGAGATCACAGTGCATCCCAAAAGCAGGCTGGGGAACAAACTCAAAATCCAAATCCATAATCGCTTTTTCATGGTCTTTCACCAAGATCGGCTTTAAGATAATTAGTATGCCAAGGATAGATGGGGGCGAGCTGTAGTGTTATACCGCGACGAACGATAACGCAATTCAAACACATTATCTTAAAGTCCATAGATGAATTTATCGCCAGATCCATACTAAGCCTGTTTTTACCTGGATGCAATCTATGATGCAATCTATTAGTCGCCGCAGTGGACGCAAAAGGGCGTCGGAGAGACGGAGACGGGGTCAAATCAACGCCGGGACGTTCAAAACCCTAAAAGTGATAGACAGCGCCCGCCATGAAACTGGTGCTCTCCCACTCGACGCCATTTAACTTCGTGGTGTAGGAGCCGCCTGAAATGAGGAATTTGCGGTCAATACCACTGCCGGTGGACCACTTTTGGTGGCTGGCGGTAAAGGTGATATCCCACTGGTTGCCCACATTGATCAGCCATTGGCCGGTAAGGTTGATGCCGAAGCCGCAGGCTTTATGTTCAAAGCTTTTGGGATCGCCAACAAGGTCGCTACGCAGGTTCCAGATACCCTCACCATAATAATCGGCCCAATGAAG
>JASFKE010000672.1:0-3184 GCA_050118795.1 Desulfobacteraceae bacterium
AAAAATTGACCTTTTCAAGCGTTGAGGCACCCGTTCGGCAAGGCGTGAAAGTGCAGCAATATAACTATAGTTGTAGCTTTCGCAACGCAGCCGGGCGGGATGGATCTGCGCTTGGCAATGAGACGTTATTTTTGCGCGAGCCCCGCCACTCGATCATCACAATACAGCCACGAAGGTTTACGTATTTCTTTAAATACCCGTTCGCGTGGTCTCTTATTGCCGCGATCATTAAGGAGGAGAGATGTTGATCAAACGCTTTGGCCTGACATTTTTTTTACTCACATTGTGCGGCATAAATCCAGCCGCCGCCCATTTCGGCATGGTGATTCCGTCGGACACCATGATCATGCAAAATGACGCCCGTACCGTGGAAGTTGTCTTCAGTTTTTCCCACCCCATGGAATTCATCGGTATGAATCTGGCCCGTCCCAAAGCGGTCAAGGTGATGGCCGGCGGCCGGCATATGGACCTGATCCAACAACTCCAGCCTGCAAAGGTTATGGATCGTCCATCCTGGAAACTCAACTATGCCGTCAAGCGCCCCGGAATTTATGTATTCTATATGGAACCCCAGCCATATTGGGAACCGGCCGAGGATTGCTTCATTGTCCATCATACCAAAACTGTCGTCACCGCCTTTGGAATCGATGATGGATGGGATGCCGAAGTCGGCTTAAAGACTGAGATTGTGCCGATCTCCAAGCCCTACGGCCTCTATTCCGGCAACCTGTTTCAGGGGGTGGTCAAGCTGAACGGCAAACCTGTTCCCCACTCTACGGTGGAAGTCGAATTCTACAACCAGAACGGCGATGCCGAGGCCCCCACCGATATCATGGTCACCCAGACGGTCAAAGCCGATGCCAACGGTCTCTTCAGCTATTGCGTTCCAGCTGCCGGCTGGTGGGGGTTTGCCGCCCTGAACGCTTCGGATCAGAAAATCAAATACCAGGGCGAAGATAAGGATGTGGAGCTGGGCGCAGTGATATGGGTAAAATTTCATCCCTGGCGAAAATAGGTCTTTACCCCATAGCTGCATAAAAAAGATGGCAAAAAGGCTAAAAAGACTTGTCAATACGCTTATGCAACGATGGGGTTTACCCTTGAACGAGGCACTATATGCACATTTCTGAAGGCTACTTATCCGGACCCGTACTGGTTTCAGGCGCCGCCTTGACGGCGGCCGGCACCGCCGTTGGCTTGAAAAACCTCGATTATGACCGCATCGCCCAGGCCGGTATTTTGGCCGCCGCCTTTTTCGTGGCTTCTCTTGTGCACATTCCCATAGGACCATCCAATGCCCATTTAATCATGAACGGCATCATTGGCGTGCTGCTGGGATGGAGCGCCTTTCCCGTTATTTTGGTGGCTCTTCTTCTTCAGGGGGTCTTTTTTCAATTCGGAGGCTTCACCACCTTAGGCGTCAACACCCTGATCATGGCGGCGCCGGCCGTTATGGTATATTATATCTTCCGAAGATGGCTCCTCCATCCGGGTTGGCGGGGCAAAACGGCTGCATTTGGCTGTGGCGCCGGCGCTGTAGCTCTATCCGCCGTGGTCATGGCCGCCAGTCTGCTCTTTACGGATGAGAGGTTCTTCGCCGTAGCCGGCACAGCCATTGCCCTTCATATCCCCGTGATGGTCATTGAAGGGGTTATCTCGGCCTTCTGCGTGGCCTTTCTGGCCAAAGTCAAGCCTGAGCTGTTGCCGGTATATGGAGCTCGCACGCCGTAGTGTTTCGACGGCAATACGAAAGGAATCTTTAAATGCGGCATCTGCTTTTCTTAATGGTTCTGAGCACCGGCTTACATCTTCTTTCGTCACCGGTTTACGCCCATAAGGTCAATGTCTTCGCCTGGGTTGAAGGCGCCACGGTTCATACCGAGAGCAAATTCAGCGGTGGTAAAAAAGTTAAAGAGGGAAAAATCGAGGTCTACGATCACCTCAATCGAAAAGTGGCGGAAGGCGTCACCGACAGTCAGGGGTATTATGCCTTCTTAGCCCCTGCGGATGCACAGACGTTGAAAATCGTGCTTACGGCAGGTATGGGACATTCGAATCACTGGCAGATCACATCCGAAGAACTGGGGCATAAACCATTGGAGGGCAAGACAATACCGGCACCGCCGTCGCCCGGGAAGCATGTATTTACCGGAGTTGACGCCCAGAGCCTTGAAGCCATCGTGGAACGCGCCGTAGAAAAAAAACTGGCCCCCATCAAAGCCCAAATGGCCGAACAGGCATGGGGCCTGAGAGACATCGTGGCCGGCATCGGATACATCCTGGGTCTGATGGGCCTGGCCAGCTATCTCCACTACCGCAAAACAAAACATACGAACCCCTGACATGATACAAGAACCCTTTGCCAAAGGCCCCTCTCCCATCCACCACACCAATCCGGTGCTGAGAATCGCGCTGGCGACCGTTTACTCTTTTACGGTCGCGCTGATGGTTCAGCCGGTTGCGTTGTCATTGGCATTGTGCTTTTCCATGGCGCTGGTCGCAACAGCTAAATTGCCGATCAGACCGGTGGCCAACAGAGTCGCAATGGCCGCAGCGGTATTGCTGTTCGTCTGGCTGGTGGTGCCCACCACCTATACGGGGGATCCAATGGCCCATATCGGTCCCATCGCCATCAGCCGATCCGGTGTTCTTCTTTGCCTGCAGATCACCCTCAAGGCGATGGCCATACTGCTGGCCTTTATGGCTTTGGTGGCCACCATGCCCACAGCGGCATTGGGGCACGCCCTTCACCGGTTGGGCATGCCGACCAAACTGGCCCAACTGCTGCTGTTGGCGTACCGCTATATCTTTGTCATCGAGCAGGAGTACCGGCGGCTTTTCCGGGCGGCTAAAATTCGCAATTTTCAGCCAGCAACCAATATGCACACCTACAGAACCTATGCGTATATGGTGGGAATGCTTTTTGTCCGCGCTTCGGAGCGGGCCGGCCGGGTCTACCAGGCCATGAAATGCCGTGGCTTTAAAGGACGGTTCTTCACACTGGTCAAATATCGTCCCACCCCCTGGAACCGGGTGCTCGGCATTTCGACAGGATTGGTGAATCTGTTGATGATCTATCTAGAGTGGATCAGGTAAACCCCATCGCTGCAAAAGCCTTTAGGGCGTCAGATCCCGCGTTGGCAAGGGTTTGCAGTAGATTACTACGGCTGCACCCTCGCCGCCT
>JASFKE010000673.1:0-3182 GCA_050118795.1 Desulfobacteraceae bacterium
GGGCAGGGCATCCAAAAGTACTACTCACATTGATGCCTTCAAACATGCAGGCACCCCCCATCAAACTTGTTTTTCATCATTCTCAAAGCAACTGCAGTGATGAAACGTATTAATGGATCGGGAGTCTTGTGATGAAACCCAACACGCTGATCATCGTTGACATGCTCAATGATTTTATCGATCCAAATGGTGTTTTGTACTGCGGTGAGAAGGCTCAAGCCATCGTCCCCTACATCCGCAAACGTCTGGATGCTTTTCGCGATGTCGGCCATCCCGTGGTATTTTTACAGGATGCCCATGCGCCGGACGACAAGGAGTTCGAAAAGTTTCCGCCTCACTGTGTGGCCGGTACCTGGGGAAGTGAGATTATTCAAACACTGACGCCCCGGTTCCATGAGCATGTCATCCCAAAAACCCGGTATAGCGGATTCTATGCCACGAACCTGGATTCCGTGCTGTTCGAAATAGAGCCCCGTCAAGTGGAGGTCGTAGGGGTATGCACTTCCATCTGCGTGATGGATACGGTGGGCGGGCTGGTCAACCGCGATTTCAAAGTCAAGGTGCCCCGGCAAGGTGTGGCCGATTTTGATCAGCAGGCCCATGCCCATGCATTGCAACGGATGGGAAAAATATATGGGGCTCAAATTGTATGAGTGCCTCCACCGGTCCAAGCCCACTGTGCACCGACCTGTATGAGTTGACCATGGCCGCAGGCTACTGGGAGCACGGCATGACTGGTGCGGCAACCTTTTCGCTCTTTTTGCGCGGACAACCCCAGCGCGGATACTATGTGGCCTGCGGACTGGCTGCAGTCCTGGCCATGCTGGAGGGCTTCCGATTTCACGATGATGATATCGCCTATCTCAAGCGGCTGGGCTTGTTCCAGCCCGGCTTTTTAGATTATCTTCGGGGGCTTCGATTCACGGGTGATGTCTGGGCGCTGCCCGAAGGGGAGATCTTTTTCCCGGATGAACCCGTTTTGGAGGTCACCGCACCGCTCATCGAGGCCCAACTGCTCGAGACCTTGCTCATCAACACCGTCGGGCTGCACACATTGTCCGCCACCAAAGCTTCGCGTTGCGTCTATGCGGCCAAAGGGCGTAAATTGATCGATTTTGCCCTTCGCCGTACCCAGGGCGTGGATGCCGGCATGGCCGTGTCGCGCAGCGCCTATCTGGCCGGATTTGATGCCACCAGCAATGTATTGGCCGGGAAAAAATATGGTATCCCGGTCGCCGGCACCATGGCCCACTCTTTTATCCAATCCTTTCCCAGTGAACGGGAAGCCTTTGAAGCATATGCCGATATATTCCCGGATCGCACCATCCTGCTCATCGATACCTATGATACCATACAGGGTGCACAACTGGCTGTTCAAACAGCGCATAAGATGGCGTCATCGGGGAAACAACTGGCGGGCGTGCGTCTGGATTCCGGGGAGATGGTTGCGCTGAGTCGTCAGGTGCGGCGGATTTTCGATGCCGCCGGACTACCCCAAGTGGATATACTGGCCAGTGGTGGATTGGATGAATTCGCGGTGGCCGAAATAGTGGCCTGTGACGCCCCCATCGACGCCTTCGGCGTAGGTACCCGGGTGGGCGTATCAGAAGACTGTCCCTATCTGGATCTGGTCTATAAACTGGTGCGGTACGAAAATCGAAATGTGCGCAAGCTCTCCCAGGGAAAAAAGACCCTGGCCGCTCCCAAACAAATTTTCAGGTTCAGGCAGGCGGATGGTATGTACAAAAATGACATCATCGGGCTTCGCTCCGAAACGGTGCACAAGGGGCAAAAATTGTTAGAATTGGTGATGGACAGGGGGCGGATCCGTCAACCGTTGCCGGCTCTTGAACAGATTCGACATCGATTCAAGTCCCGGCTCGAACGGTTGCCGGAACCTTACAAGCAGTTGAATGAACCGCTCCGTTATCCCGTGGGCGTGAGTCGTAAATTGATGGCGCAGCAGGCCGGCGAAGGGATGACGCCATGACCGAGACAAGCACGAAGGGGAGCTGCTGTCATATCACCCGGCGGGCGGAGTTCTGGCGCGGTGCGCGAGACTCCCTGCCACTGGTCATCGGGGCGGTGCCCTTCGGTATCATATTCGGCACCCTGTCCACCAAAGCAGGGCTTTCCGCCGCCGGAACCATGGGGATGTCGATCTTCGTGTTCGCAGGATCCGCCCAGTTCATCGCCATGGGATTGGTGGGCGCCGGAACCGCCTGGCCCATGATCGTACTGACCACTTTTGTGGTCAATTTCCGGCATCTGCTCTACACGGCCACGTTGTTGCCCTACCTGAAACGACTGCCGCCCCACTGGCAGGCGATTTTGGCTTTCGGGCTGACCGATGAGACCTTTGCAGTGGCGGTGGGCCGCTGGCGGCAGCCCGATTCCCAGCCCAATGGACACTGGTACCAGCTGGGCTCGATGCTTTTCATGTATTCCAATTGGAACCTGTGTACTTTGATAGGGTTGATGGCCGGCAAGGCGTTGGGCGATGCGGGCGGTTGGGGGCTAGACTTTGCCATGGTGGCCGCTTTTATCGGCATGGTGCTGCCCTATATGAAGGACAAGCCCAACTATGCCGCCGTGTTGGTCGCAGGTGTCAGCGCACTGATATTTTTCGACCTGCCGCATAAGCTGGGATTGATCATCGCCTCGCTTCTTGGGATTGCAGCCGGTGTGTTGGCCGAAACCCGCCTGGCACAGCAGCGGCTCTCCAGTGAAACCGCAAAGGGAGGACAGTGAGATGGAGACCTTCTTTCTGGTGGCGGGGATGATGTTGGTCACCTTTTCGATCCGCTACATCCTGCTTCCGCTCTCGGGCCGCATCCGTTTTTCGGACAGCATGCAAAGGGCCTTGGGCTATGTACCGCCGGCGGTGCTGACCGCCATCATCGTTCCCGCCGCCTTGATTCCCGACGGCCAGACCCTGTCCATCTCCTGGACCAATCCCTATTGCGTGGGGGCCGTCATTACGACGTTGATCGGATATTTCTCCAAAAATTTGCTGATCACCATCGTGGGGGGCATGGCCGCCTTTGCTTTATGGCAGTGGGTGCTGATGCAAATTTAGCCGGGGTTATTTTCTTCTTTTCAAGGCCGGCCAGGATCTGTAAAAAAAGAGCAGGCGATAAACCCAATTCCCACTGTTTGCCCACATTATCACCGGAGGCCTC
>JASFKE010000674.1:0-3179 GCA_050118795.1 Desulfobacteraceae bacterium
GAATCAGGTCGTGAACGCTGAAGATAAGCGGAGAATCAACCTGTACCGAAAATTTGAAAAAAGTGACTACGATCTACCTCACCATTACCACCTCACATTAAACATGAGCAAGCTGACGCTTGATGCCGCAGCCGCCATTGTAAGCCAATTCGTAACCAATCACGGAATGTAAACTCTATGGTTGCATAAACTAGAGACGGCTTTTGCAGCGATAGGGTACAAATCCCCAACTCAGCGCAGCCCAATGCGATTATCCAAATGGTAAGGAACCTGCTACATGATCCGTACTAGCGCTTCAAATCGGTTTTGGTCCTGGCTCGCCATCATATTGGCGGGATTGTGCATTATGGCGTCAACCGCATTGGGGGCCGCCCAAGCCCCTGAAGAGCTCCACGCACCTGAAGCCGGGGCCGCAGATGCATCACAAAGCCATGGGTCATCCCATAACAGCCACGGCGGCATTGATTTAGGGCCCCAATTGCCCCTGTGGAGCTGCCTGCCCTTTGCCGCCATGCTTCTCTCCATCGCATTTTGGCCCTTGATTGCGCCGAAGTTCTGGCATCACCATTTCCCGAAGATCTCATTAGTTTGGGCGCTTTGCCTGGCCGTGCCATTTACTTACGTTTACCAAGGCACGGCCGTTTATGAGATCTTGCACATCCTGCTGGCGGACTATGTGCCTTTCATTATTCTATTGTGGTCGCTCTATACCGTATCCGGTGGAATTCTGCTTCGCGGTACCTTGCGCGGAGCCCCCATCGTCAATGTCACCATGTTGGCCATAGGAACGATCTTAGCTTCATGGATGGGCACCACCGGCGCGGCCATGTTGATGATTCGACCTTTCCTGAGGGCCAACAAAGATCGAAAAAACCGCACCTTTATGGTGGTCTTTTTTATTTTCCTGGTCGCCAACGTGGGGGGCGCCCTCACACCATTGGGCGATCCTCCGCTCTTTCTTGGCTTTTTACACGGCGTATCTTTCTTCTGGACACTAAAAATCAGCCCCCACATGATTACCATGGCGTCACTGCTGCTGGTGGTATACTTTGCAATGGACACCTATTACTATAAAAAAGAGAAGTCCGAACTCAACCTCAACGGCGACAACATCGAATTGGACCATCAGCAAGAGCGGGTCCCGTTGGCATTGGAAGGCATCCATAATTTTATCTTGTTGGCCGGTATTGTGGGAGCCGTCCTGTTCAGCGGCATGGCGGACTGGGGAGAGCTCAATACATTCGGCGTTCACCGGGGTATTCAAGATTGGATCCGCGACGGCGTCCTTGTTACGATGGGAATCGTGTCGCTGGTGACCACCTCGGCTAAAATAAGGCAGGACAACGAGTTCAGCTGGTTTCCCATCAAAGAGGTGGCTTACCTGTTTGTCGGCATATTTATTACCATGATTCCCTGCTTATTGATTCTCAAAGCCGGCCAGAATGGAGCCCTTGCGTTTTTGATTTATCAGGTGAAGCAACCCGTCCATTACTTCTGGGTGACGGGGACCCTGTCCAGCTTTTTGGATAATGCGCCGACCTATCTGACATTTTTCAACTCCGCCCTGGGAACTTTTTATGCCGGTATGCCGGAAGCCCAATCCGTTGTGCTGTTGATGACGGAAAACAGCATCTATTTAAAAGCCATATCCACAGGCGCAGTTTTCTTCGGTGCCTGCAGTTATATCGGTAATGCCCCCAATTTTATGGTTCGCTCCATTGCTGAAGAGTCCGGCACCCCAATGCCCAGCTTTTTTGGCTATATTTTAAAGTACTCATTGGTTTTTTTGGTCCCCGGTTTTATTGTCATTACTTGGTTGTTTTTCACCGCATGATCTCTGGACGAAAATGAAATGGTCCTAAATTCAAAGGAATCTAACCTTGTTCCACCCCTCGAGGTATTGCGCGGCGCCAATGTCGGCATCGTCGGTGGAGGCGATTTTTGCTATAAAATCATCGATTTTTTTCAAACACGGGATCTCTCATCAAAAAAGCCCAACATCATCGGTGTCGTCGATATCCACCCGAACGCCAAAGGATTTCGCCTGGCCCGGCGATTAAACATCTTTACCGCCACGGATTTTACCGAACTATACAAACTCGAGGGGCTCGAAGTCATCCTCGAAATCACCCATGATGCAGATCTTGCGGCCGCCATAGCGCATACCATGCCGCCCCAAGTGCAGTTGGTGGATCATATCCAAGCCAGGTATCTGTGGGATTCACTCCAGATCGAAAACATCAGGCACTGCACGCTGGAAGGGTTCTACAAGCAACAGGAGAGCCCCCAGGCCGTTGAAGCCCTGATCAAAAAAAGCTTTGACCGTTTCGATGAAATCATCATCCGCCGCAACGCCCGCTCAAGAGAGATAGAGCTCGAACTGCTGGAAAATGACAGGGCTCAGTCCCAAATTATCCAGGGAAGCACCATCCCGACATTCGTCATCAACAAAAATCATATTGTCACCCATTGGAACAAAGCGCTGGAGAAATTATCCGGCAAACCGGCCAAAGAAGTTGTGGGATCCAATCGCCAATGGGCGCCGTTTTGGCAAAACGAACGGCCGACCATGGCAGACGTGATTTTAGATCAATTCGACAAAAATGAGATTGAAAAACTCTACGGTTCCCAATGGCGAACATCCCGGCTGATTGAAGGCGCCTACGAAGCCGAAGTGTTTTTTCCAAATGTGGGTGAAACCGGCAAATGGCTATGGTTTACCGCTGCTCCCATCAAAGCCCCGGACGGCACCATCGTCGGAGCTATCGAAACCCTTTGGGATAAAACCGAAGATAGAAAAGCCGACCAGGAACGCGAACAACACACCCGGGAGCTGGCCTCCCTGTGCTCCATCTATACGGCGCTGAGCGCACCATGGTCTATTGATCGACGCACCCAAGCCGCCATCAAAGAGATTCGCGACTACCTCAAAGCGGATGATGTCACTATTTTTCTGCAAGACGATTCAGATGGTTTCTACTTGAAATACCACTATGGAGAAGACAAAACGCTTGCCCCCAAAAACCATCCGGCGTCTTATAAAGCGTTTATCGGTCAAGTGGCCGCCGAGGGAAGCCTGGTCGTGCTGGAAATGCTGCAACAGAGCACGGAGCCGCACTTGTCGTTTTTGGCCGCTCAGGGATTTCAATCCGCAGCACTCATCCCCATCAGCGCCAAGG
>JASFKE010000675.1:0-3176 GCA_050118795.1 Desulfobacteraceae bacterium
CCGAGGATCTCGTTGTGGCGACCAAAGCCGCCGAAGTTGCCAATGAGACCAAGAGTGCTTTTTTAGCCAACATGAGCCATGAGATCCGAACTCCCATGAACGGTGTGCTTGGAATGACGTCGCTTCTCTTGGATACGCCTTTGAGCGAGGTGCAGCGCGATTACGTTACTACCTTGGAATCGAGCGGGAAGTCGCTGCTGGGTATCATAAACGACATTCTCGATTTTTCCAAAATCGAAGCCGGCAAGCTCGACTTTGAGTCCATAAAATTCGATCTGCAGATCACCTTCGAAGACCTTGCCGATAATCTTGCCCTGAACGCAGAAATCAAGGGATTGGAGCTGAGTTGCTTTATCGATCCCCAGGTGCCTTGCCTGCTTGAAGGCGATCCAGGCCGGTTGCGCCAGGTTTTGCTGAATCTGGCCAACAATGCCATTAAATTCACCCCCAGTGGTGAGGTGAACCTTCGGGCCGGGCTGAAAAGTGAGAGCGATAGCGGCGCCGAGATTCTTTTTGAAGTCAAAGATACGGGTATCGGCATACCCGAAGAGCGTATCGATCGCCTTTTTCAATCTTTTTCACAGGTCGATGACTCCACAACCCGCAAATACGGCGGCACCGGTTTGGGATTGGCCATTTCCAAACGGCTGGTGGAGATGATGGGCGGTCAAATCGGGGTCAAGAGCAAGCAGGGCTGCGGCAGCAGCTTCTGGTTTACGGCCCGGCTGCGCAAGCAGTTGCATCAAGACGGCGTGGAATTTACACAGGCGCCGTTGGCCGATATTCGGGCCAAACGGATTTTAACGGTGGATGACCATGCCACCAACCGCCAGATTATGCATGCCTATCTTGAAAAATGGGGCTGCAAACCCATTTCGGCGTCAAGCGGGCAGCAAGCGCTGGCGCTGTTGCGCCGGGCGGTGGATGAAAAATCGCCCATTGATATGGCCATCATCGATTTCATGATGCCGGAAATGGATGGGCAGGTCCTGGGGCGAACCATCAAAAGCGACCCGTTGTTGAAACAGACCTATTGCGTATTGCTCACATCCAGGGCCATGCGCGGTGACGCCGCAAGAGCCCGTGAAGTGGGATTCGATGCCTACTTGACAAAACCGATTAAGCAATCCCAATTGGTGAGCGCTCTGTGCGCCACCTTTGCCAGAGAACCCTTAGCTGCCTCCGACAGATCGAAAAAGGAGCTGGTTACCCGGCATGTGGTGGCTGAAGATCGAAAACGGCGCGTTCACATTCTGCTGGCTGAAGATAACGCCACCAACCAAAAAGTTGCCTTGCACATGCTCCACAAATTAGGGTATATAGCTCATACAGCCAACAGCGGTAAAGAGGTGCTCGAGTGCCTGGGTCATAGATCTTACGAATTGATTTTGATGGATATTCAGATGCCGGAAATGGATGGTTACGAGGCCACGCGCGCCATTCGAAAATCTAAGATTACCTACAGACAGATTCCCATTATCGCCATGACGGCCAATGCCATGAAAGGCGATGATGAAAAGTGCTTTGAGGCCGGTATGGATGATTATATTGCAAAACCGATCGATGCAACGATGCTGCAACAAAAAATTGAGCATTGGATCGGCAAGAGGCATCCGGCTTCAAATCCCAATAGGCTTTAATATAATGTTTTTGGACTGCGTTATCGGTCGTCGCGGTATTGCAATACAGCTTGCTCTGTCTGGCCTTGCCAAAAACATTATCTTAAACCCTATATAATTTAGGTTAATTGGTAACTTGCGGTTATGGGGGCATTGCAGCTAAAGTTGCGGTGGTATAGGGGCGATAATCAGATAGGGGCCTCGGCAAAAAAAGCACCATCTTGCTTGATATTGGGTCCATCTGCTGTGTTGCATAAAAGGCCACAAATCCCTGCGCAACCTGGCGCAATTATTTTTTGCCGCGCCCCTAATAGTTGACAGAATTAATTTTTGCCGTGATAATACGCAAAAGGCAATCAGTGCGTCAATTGTAATGTTGTTGGGGGCCATTTTTGGGTGGAAGTAAACTTTTGCAAAGGATTGGGTCATGGATGTTGATGGTGTAAAGGATATTGTCTTTAGACGGGTGCCGGGTGTTGATTATTCGTTGATCAGAAATGATATCAAAATGTTCAACATCTTTTTATCCATTGATGGGATAAGATCGGTCAGTGATATTTCCCGCGAAGATGCTTACGATGTGGATTATCTCTTCCCCGTAATGGATAAAATGGAAAAAATGGGATTGCTTGTGCCGGTCGGCGGCGCCGACAGCCCGGAACCTGAGGTCCATAGCAGCGAAGTATTTTGCAATCTGCCCAAAGAGTTTATGACGGGTATCGAGGCTGTTGACAATCAACATCAACGGCTGGTGGACATGGTCACCCAGCTGGATGATGTGCGAAAGACATCCTTTCAAACCAATGAGCTCAGGCAAGAGGCCGTCGGGCGTATCGTAATCGAAATGATCGATTATACAATTTCACATTTCGCCTTCGAGGAGTCCTTGATGGAGGATGCGCAATACAAATTCTTTGCTGCCCATAAGCGAATCCACGAATTACTTATCGTGCGAGCCGGAGAATATAAGGATCGTTTCACCGCCGGTGAAGACATCGTTGATGAATTGTACGAAGTGCTTCACAGATGGTTGTTCAACCATATTCGCAATGATGATAGAGCCTTCGCGCCTACGGTGATAGATAGAATTAAAGAGCTGGATAAATCAAACAGCGGCTGGCTCAGTATACTGCTTAAGCGGTTTTTCAAATAGCGCAATGCTGCTATCTTCCTTTAGAGATACCCCATAAGGGCGCTGGAAGAAAATAGGGGTTCCCGCCTTGTTTGTCTTTGGGTCCGTCTACGGCGTTACATCCGCCGGCTCATATTCCTGATATGCACCGGCGGATGTGCCTTGTAGACGAACCCAAATCGCGTTGTTTTACGCAATCCGGGGACCCCTGTTTTCTTCCAGCGCCCTAAATGCTTTCCCTCTAATATGCCTTCGCTTTCGCGCCTTGCCAGACGGGCGCCTCAACACTTGAAAATGTATTTTTTTTGTGCGGTTCGAACCCTACCTGAGATAATCGTTGATCAGGCTTTCGTAGACTTCATCCGTCTCGGTCCTGATCACCGTGAGCAGTCTGCGGTACTGTTTCATCAGGTTTTCAGAAAACG
>JASFKE010000676.1:0-3175 GCA_050118795.1 Desulfobacteraceae bacterium
CAGGTTCTCCTGGTAGGCGATGGCGCCGAGGATCTCCTTCTCTTTGTCGGACGGATCGGCCAGCATATGAAGGGCCTGGTCACTGTGGGCGGCAATGACCACCTGGTCGAAACCGGCCATGCTACCGTCTTTAAGGGTCAGCGTCACACCGTCTTCATGGCGCCGGACGGCGTGCACGCTGCTGTTCAAGCGGATACTGTCTTTAAAATCTGCGATAAGGGGGGCGATGTACTGTTTGGAGCCGCCTTGGATGGTACGCCACTGGGGTTGGTCTTTTATGTTCAAGAAACCGTGATTTTCAAAAAACGACACGAAGTAGCGAGCGGGAAAATCCATGAATTTGTTGGGGGCCGCCGACCAGATGGCCGCACCCATGGGAATGATAAAATAATCGATAAAGGCACTGCTGTAGCGCTCTTTTTTCAGGTAGGCTCCCAGGGTAATGTGGTCCTGCTGCCGATGGAGCAGCGCCGATGATGCACGGCGAAAGCGCACGGCGTCCAACAGCATGCGTAAAAAAGAGGGCCGGACAAGATTTTTCCGCTGGGTAAAAAGGGAGTTGAATGTGCTCGGGCAAAATGTGAGTCCGGTTTTCTCACACTGAACACTGAAGCTCATATTGGAGGGCTGCCAGGCGGCGCCGAGTTTTTCAATCAGCTTGATAAAGTTGGGGTAGGTCTTTTCATTGAAGACGATGAAGCCTGTGTCAACGGCAAAGTTTCCATCACAACGCGAGACCTCCACCGTATGGGTGTGGCCGCCAATGTAATCATTGGCTTCAAATACCGTGATGTCATGCTCCGGACTTAACAGGTAGGCCGAAACCAGCCCGGAGATTCCGGCACCGATAATGGCGATTTTCATTTCAACATCACCCATCTTGCACTTGAGGAGTTGATGTTTGTCTAAAAGTGGTTTAAAAATAACGTACTGTAAGATTTTGCTGTAACATTTTCCAAGCAGACGCCTTTGTTCCCGCCGGAAGCTGATGACCAGTCCGCGCTTATCAAGCTTAGCCTCACCTCACTCATTGCGTCAACAGAGCTGTTTGGGTATCGATACGGGAGGGGGATAATCCTCACCCAAAATTTGTTAAGCCGTTGATGGAAATGCAACTTGTAGAATTTTCAATAAATATGGCTTTTTTCAATTCCAAGGCGTAACAAATCATCCCTGAAATTGTACCCTATCTAAGATTTTTGGGTCAATAGATCCGAGAACAAAATAGGAGGCTTTATTTATGACGCTTTTGTCGAGAAGATCTTTTCTTAAAACCAGCCTTGCCACTGCCGGTGCTGCCTGTGCCAGCCAGGTTCCTCTGCCGGCAGCCGCAAAACCAAAGGATAATGAAGAGTTGGCCACATTGATCGATATACGCAAGTGTGTCGGGTGCGAGGAGTGCGTGGAGGCGTGCCGTGAGGTCAACGACTCTAAATACCCCGATCCGCAGAAACCCTTTCCCAAGATGTATCCCAACCGGGTGAAGGTGGCCGACTGGTCGGGGGAGGAGAGACGGGAGGTGCGCGATCGCCTCACGCCTTACAATTGGCTTTCGATCCAATGGGCCACTGTAAAGATCGATGGTGAGGAGCGGGAACTCTCCTTTCCCCGGCGGTGTATGCACTGCCAGAATCCGCCTTGTGCGGATCTTTGTCCCTGGGGCGCTGCCCGTAAACTGAAAAACGGCATTTCCGTTATTCACTCCGAAATCTGTCTGGGCGGTGCCAAGTGCCAGGCCGTCTGTCCCTGGGATATCCCTCAGCGGCAGACCGGTGTCGGTTTATATCTGGATCTGCTGCCGAACTTTGCCGGCAACGGGGTCATGTACAAGTGTGATCGCTGTTACAACCGCATTGATGAAGGAAAATTGCCGGCCTGCATCGAACAGTGCCCCGAAGATGTACAGACCATCGGACCACGCTCGGAAATTCTTACGGAGGCGCATCGTATCGCGGACGAGGAGGGCGCATACATCTACGGCGAAAAAGAGAACGGCGGTACCAACACCATCTATTTGTCGCCGGTGCCTTTTGAAACCCTGAACCAAGCCGTGGACAAGGGGCCGGGCCGCCCCCACTTCGACCGGGTTGAAGATAAGATGGCCCATGCCGACCATCTGGCCAAAGCCATGCTGATTGCGCCATTTGCCGGTCTTGCGGCCGCTGTCAGCCGTGTTTATAAAGCCACCAAAACGATGAGCAAACTTCCGGAGGATCAAAATGAAGCCGGTTAAAACACCCCAATCCCATATCGAACGGAAACTCGTCAAGCCGATCTATCTCTTTCTGCTCTACATGATGGGGCTGACCGGATTCGGCCAGATGCCGATTTTCAAACGGTACTACATCTCTGATATTCCCGGACTGGGGTGGACCGCCCAATTTTATGTCACCCATTACATGCACTACCTCGGAGCCATTGCCCTTTTTATCCTGTTTGGTTATGCGGTGGTGGTTTATTTCGGATTGATGCGCAGGTCCCATGTCTTGAGTACGGCTGGTTATGTAAGGGTATTTCTATTAGCAGCCATCGTTGTAACCGGCATTTTCAGGGTCTTGAAGAATCTGCCGGATGTTGTGTTTTCGCCCGGTTTTACGATGTTCGTCGACATATCCCATTTGGGTTTTATGATGCTGCTTATGTGCTGCGGCATCGCCTTTGGCATCACCCGCAGAGGCTGGTTGGTGTCTCGAATCGCTTAAAGACTGTTGCCAGAAAAGGATGTTTGGCCATCATGTGCGCCGCCCCATGCCCAACCTCTCTCTGCGCATGGGGAGGGCGCTCTTAGCCCATACTAATAATGCGTCAGCCGCTTGTTGGGCTTGGTATTCCATTGATTGTATTATCATGGTGATATCAGCCTCTTTTATCGTCATTTTTACCAGAGCTCAATGCTGGCCAATAGCCCAACTGCAACTGAGGCCCACACTTATAGGCTGATAGAAATAGCTAATTGACGATGTCAAGGTTTGATATCATCCCTTGACATCGTCTCCTTTTCATGGCCCTTTTTCTTCGGAATGCGCCCACTCTTGGGCTTTTTGTCCACAAGATTTGTCTTTTCTGCAGATTTATTTGTATCTTTGATGACAACTGACCATCCTCCACTGACATAGCCGGATACACCGCTTGCAAGTTTAATATGATGCCAAGAGGGAGTGCTTTTTATAAGCTC
>JASFKE010000677.1:0-3169 GCA_050118795.1 Desulfobacteraceae bacterium
TGGTGGCGCCGCTGTGCCCTTCGGCCCAGGTCCTCCACTTGCCGTTCTTTGAAGGATCATCGGGGAAAAAAAAGGTGAAAATCTGGCAGGACAGGGTTCGCAGCAGCCTGGAAAAGATACTTTCGGTGGCATCGGCTGGTGACCGCATTGCCGTTGAAACCCTTGATTATCCGTTTGAGTTGGTGGATGATATCATTTTTGATACAGATCTGAAGATCTGTCTGGATTTGGGACACCTTATCGCACACGGCTTTGATATTGAAAAGGTATTCGACAAATATGCTCACAAAACCGCTGTCATTCATCTGCACGGTGTCGACAACGGCCGCGACCATATATCACTGGACAGGCTCTCAACAAAATTCATCGAGCCGGTTTTCAGGGTATTGAAACAATTTAACGGTGTCGTCTCTTTGGAAATTTTCTCATTCAAAAACCTGAAATCGTCACTGAAATTCCTCGAAAACGGCTGGAGGCAACGACAGGGGTAAGCGGTTGTATTCCCGGAATACCCCTGGAAGACCGCTTTTCGAAGATTGAAAATGGATTGTCTGAAATCTCTAACAACTGGAACAAAGGATGATGGAACGTATCAACGCCATGAAGCGCGAAAAAGGATATACACACATTTATACGGGAAAAGGAAAAGGGAAAACCACCGCAGCCATCGGCCTCTCCATCCGGGCGGCGGGGGCAGGGTACAAAACATTTATCGCCCAGTTTATCAAGATGGGTGATTTCAGCGAGATAAAAGCGCTCAGAAGATTTTCCGATCTGATTACCGTCGAACAATTCGGATTGGGACGCTTTACAAACGGCCAAGCGTTGCCGGAGGATATCGAGGCCGCCCGAAAGGGGCTTGAAAAAGTAAAGGCGGTAATGGATTCGGATGAGTATAAAATTATCATCCTGGAAGAGGCCAACGTCGCCGTGAAGTACGGAATTATCAGCGTAGAGGATCTTATGGAATTGATCGTCAACAAGTCTTATGCAACTGAGCTCGTCATCACGGGGCGGGGGGCGCCCGATCAGATCATTGAGAAAGCGGATCTGGTGACCGAAATGAGAGCCGTGAAACACTATTTTCAAAAAGGGGTCCCGGCCAGGGTCGGCATCGAAAAATAGTGGCTGTTTCAAAGACCACCAGGTAGGAGGTAAGGAAAAATTTTTTATCTACAGAAACGCTCCGGATTCATCAAAATCAAAGGGTTGGGTTTAATTCACATCTATTACGGCCGGGGGGTCGGAAAGACCACCAGGGCGGCCGGGCTGGCTGTCAGGGCAGCGGGCAGCGGGCTCCAGGTGGACATGGTTCAATTCATGAAGTCCGGAACCTCCTCGGAAGTGTCGATCTTTAAAAAAATACCCAATATCCGGTACTGGTGCCCCGGCAAACACCCCTTTATTATGACCGGCGGCCCCAAAGCGGTGCACTATGAACACGCCGCCAAAGCACTGAGTTTTGCCTTTGAGGCGATCGAGAGAGGAACCAATCTCCTTATCTGCGATGAAATATTGGATACGCTGATTTTTGAAGTTCTTGAAAAAGAGCGCATCATTGAACTCATCGAAAAATGCAAAAATAAAATTGAACTGGTGATGACCGGCATCAACGCCCCGGCCGATATCATGGCGATGGCCGACTATGCGACGGAATTGGTGCAGGTCAAGCATGCGTATTACAGCGGGGCGAAGGCGAGAAAGGGAATTGAGTACTAGATGGCCGGCTATTGGGGGAAAAATTATGGATAACCAGGAATTCATCGACGGTGTTTTGGCAAAAAACAGGCGAATCGTTGCAAAAACCATTACGCTGATAGAGAGTTCACTTCCCACGCACCAGGAGAAGGCCAAAGATATCATTGACGCACTTTTGCCCGATGCCGGTAAAGCGGTACGCATCGGCATAACAGGGGTGCCGGGTGTTGGGAAAAGCACTTTTATCGAAAGTTTCGGAATGGAGCTGGTCAGGCAGGGACATCGGGTGGCGGTGCTGGCCGTCGATCCCAGCAGCACCAGAAGCGGCGGCAGCATCATGGGGGATAAGACGCGTATGGAGCGGCTCTCCCTGGAATCCAATGCGTTCATAAGGCCATCACCGTCGGGGGGGACGTTGGGAGGCGTCTCCCGCAGAACCCGGGAGACCATCATTGTTTGTGAGGCCGCCGGATTTGACGTCATTATTGTGGAGACCGTGGGTGTCGGACAATCGGAAACGACGGTGGCGTCCATGGTCGATTTTTTTCTGGTACTGATGTTGGCAGGCGCCGGAGATGAGCTGCAGGGAATTAAAAAAGGGGTCCTCGAACTCGCAGACGCCATCGCCATTAACAAGGCCGATGGAGACAATATCGAAAATGCGAAAAATGCGAAAAAAGAGTACCAGAAGGCATTAAATCTTTTAACGCCCTCGTCTAAAAACTGGTCGCCCCCGGTGCTGACTTGCAGCGCCATGACAATGGACGGAATAGAGGAGATCTGGCGCACCATCAAAGACCACGGCAAGACCCTTGAAAAATCGGGTGAGCTGGAAGATAAACGCAGAAAGCAGGCGCTGGATTGGATGTGGGCGCTGGTGGAAGAGAGCCTGAAAGATCGCTTTTACAATAACCCCAAGGTTCGGAAAGCTTTGCCAAAAATCATCGAGGCTGTTGAACATCAGACCATCGCGCCGACAGTCGCCGCTCACAAGTTGCTCACCCTTTAAGGGAGAGCTCCCCTAGCCCCATAGTTGCGGTTGACAAAACAGCGCCCGGGAGTATAGGGTTTTAGAATTGAACAGGTGAACGGTGTAAACCGGCCAAGGTCATGCACCGTTAAAAGGAAAGATGGTAAGAATCCATCGCAAACCAGCCATTGCTGTGTTCGGGGACGAACGTCGCAAACTGATTATTACGGCCATCTAATAATCAAGTTGAAGCCACTGGGATTTGTCGCGGATATGCACACCATATCCCCCCCGGGAAGGCGCGGCCAGTAGAGTGATCCGTAAGCCAGAAAGCCTGCCTGTTTCCAAATCCGGGTAAGTTGCTGGATACGACCCCCTATCTTTATCTGCCGTCGTAACCATTCGTACGGCAAAAAGGATAGCGGTGTATGTATTCGGACCTGTCGACAATCACCCTCTTTCATTTCAAGTCTACCGCTGTTTTCCGTAGCGACCCAACAC
>JASFKE010000678.1:0-3166 GCA_050118795.1 Desulfobacteraceae bacterium
ATGGGTGGGGTTGGTAATGACCACGGTGGCGTCCGGAACGGAATCCATCATACGCTTCATGGCCATCTCGCGTTGGACCGCTCGTATTCTTGAACGAA
Source organism: Desulfobacteraceae bacterium (assembly GCA_050118795.1). GTDB lineage: Bacteria > Desulfobacterota > Desulfobacteria > Desulfobacterales > Desulfosarcinaceae > JARRKU01. Next base: position 99 of record JASFKE010000678.1, read on the forward strand.
CTAAGGGATCACCCTCGCTTTGCCGACGCTCATCCTTGACTTCTTGTTTCGTCATGCGCAGATCGCGGTCGTGCTGCCACCGTTGAAAGAAGAGGTCGATTGCTGCCAAAAGGATTAACACCACGCAGGTGTATAGCCCCAGATTGAACGCCGCTTTTCCAAAAAACGCCAGGATATCCGGTACGGATAGAAAGACCAGTGCGGGAATTTCCTCCATATCTTTGCGAAGCATGGCATATGCCATTGAGCCGATAATGGTGACCTTTATAATCGCTTTGACGACCTCTACCGTCGAGCGCAGCGAAAAAAGGCGCTTAATGCCGCTGATGGGATTGAGTTTATTGAATTTCGGTGTAAGGACTTCACCGCTCAATAAAAAACCGGTTTGTGATACATTGCTCAGGATTCCGGCGACGATGACCGCCGACAACAGCGGGGCCAAAACCAGAACAATTCTCTGGAAGATCTCCCAAAGGAATAGATGCGCCGTCTCTATGCTGAAATTCTGTTGATACAGTCGACTCAACACCATCTGCATGATTTCGCCCAGGTGGTTAAACATCCATGCACCGCCAAAGAAGAAAACGGTCATAGCGCTGAGCAACACGACGACGGACGGAATTTCACGGCTTTGGGCGACCTGCCCTTTTCTGCGTGCGTCGTTCTGTTTTTTGGATGTCGGTTGTTCTGTTTTATCCTGGCTGCTTCCGCCGGACATCGTCTATCCTACTCGTATCCTGAGTTTTTTAATAGATTGGAGTCACATCAACAGATGCATTAATCCCTGAACGTTTCTGCTCAATGTCATGAATGCCGATTTCAAAAAGGTCATACAGTACGGCAAGGAAAATCCTAAAAAAAGCAAGCCTAAAATGATTTTTACCGGCATTGCCACAATGAATATCTGCATCTGGGGGACGGTTCTGGCGGTCAGACCCAACGCCACACTGGTCAGCAACAGCGCCACCATCACGGGCGCCCCCAATTGAACAGCGATCTTGAATGCGTTTGCGGTGGTTGCCATGATCAGTTGATACAAATCACCATCAAATTGAGCGCTCCAAAACGGCAAGATTTCAAATCCATCCACCAACGCTTTAATGAAGTAATAGTGAATGTTAAGACTTAAAAAAATCATGAAGGCAAAGAGGTTAAAGAATTGCGAAAGCATCGGAATTTGCATGCTTGATGCCGGATCCACAACATTGGCAATGGCAAACCCCATCTGGAATCCCGCCATCTGGCCTGCCAGCTGGACACCGGCGAAGAGTAACTTCACCATGATACCAATGATCAAGCCGATGGCCACTTCAGATGCGATCCCCAAAGCAAAGGCAACGGGAGAACTCTCCACAGATGGTGGCGCGAGATCTATTTGCGGCAGCAAAATCCATGTGACGGAGACCGCCAGACCGACTTTAATCAAAATCGGTATATTGCGTGGCTCAAGAAATGGCACGGCAAACAGGATCGCTGCCACACGGACAAAAACAAAAAAGAACAACACCATCTGTTCCAAGGGCAGCGACAGGGATAACATCGCGTGATCCGACCCGCAGCCTATCGTACATACATGGGAATATTGTTAAACATGTTCTGCGCAAAATCTGTGACAACCCTGAGCATCCAAGGGAAAAAGACCAGCAATGCCAGGGCCACTGCCAACATCTTCGGTACGAACACCAGGGTCATCTCATTGATCTGGGTTGCAGCTTGAAACATGCTGACCAATATCCCCACCACTAAACCGACGCATAACATCGGGGCTGCCAACATGATGGCCGTTTTAATGGCCTGTAAAAAGAATCCGGTAATAAATTCAGGGGTCATAACGCCGCCTCCTATACGGCAAAACTTTTAACCAAAGATCCCACAATCAGATACCAGCCATCGATTAAGACAAATATCATCAGTTTAAACGGCAAAGAGACCATCACCGGCGGAAGCATCATCATCCCCATGGAGAGCAAAACGCTGGCGACCACCATATCGATGACTAAAAACGGGACATAGAGCATAAACCCAATCTGAAAGGCTGTTTTTAGCTCGCTGATAATAAAAGAGGGAACCAGCACTTGTAGCGGAACCTCGTTGATATTGTTGGGGCGCTCCAATTTAGCGACGCTCATCATCATGCCCAAATCTTTTTCACGGGTCTGCCGAATCATGAATTTTCTTACAGGTTCGATGGCTTTTTGCATTGCTTGTGTGGAGTCCATTTCGTTGGACAAATAAGGTTTCAACGCTTGCTGGTGTACATTTTGCCACACGGGCGCCATGATAAAAAAGGTCAGAAATAGAGAGAGCCCAATGATGATTTGGTTGGGCGGCAGTTGATTTGAACCAATGGCCTGTCTGAGCAACGACAAAACAATGGCGATCCGGGTGAAAGAGGTGACCATCACCAAAATGGATGGGGCCAGAGATAAAACGGTTAGCAGAAGGAAAATCTGCATCACCACCGAGACTTTACCGTTTTCTGCATTTTGATCCAAGTCGATGCTCACCAGCGGCACGCTGCTGCCGGGTGTCTGGGCCAGCGCCACGGCCGGCGGCATTACAAATATCAACATCAGTAAGCCACATAAAACGGCTTTGGATTTTATCCTTTTTGCCATCTTTTTTTCCAACTATGGTGTTCCCGCTGATTCATTATGAAGATCGGGCCTTTTTGGTTTTTGCGGCTTGGTAAGCCGGTTCAGCTGATCCTTGAAATTAAGTGCGCGCTGTTTTTCAGGTGCCGTCTTGATACCATTGATGATATCCGGATCATCGATTCGGGTCAGCAAATTAACATTGTCAGACCCCACCCCCACCACTAAGATCGAGCCGGGAATCTGCACCAGGGCGATGCTTTTTTTCACACCGACATATTGGCTGTCGACAATTTGAATCAACTTGGCTTTTCCGCCCATGGCATTGATCGGCAATTTGCTTTTGGCAATGCGGTAAAGCGCCCAAACGATGAGCAAAACAACGCCAAGGGAACCCACCATTTTTATGGCGGCTGTTGCTAAATCCGGTGCGGCGCTCATTTAAGTTTCTCCAACCGTTCCACCGTGCTGATG
>JASFKE010000679.1:0-3166 GCA_050118795.1 Desulfobacteraceae bacterium
GCTTTTGGGGTGGGATGGGATTCGTTTTTGCCGCGGACAAAGGCAATTTCAGCACCAAGCTGATAACGAATAACGGTAAAAAATGGCGTATTGGATATTATGAAGGCGGAGAGTATATCAATTATCAAAAGACCCTTATCGCCACGGTAAAGGGGCTGATGGAAATGGGGTGGATCGAAAAGGCAAAGATCCCAGCTCAGAAAGACAACCAGACAGGAGAACTTTGGAAGTGGCTGACGCTAAACGCCAAAAGTGAATATGTCCGGTTTGTCAAAGATGCCTACTACAATGCGAACTGGAATGTCGCCACCCTTAAGAAAATGAACGCCGCGATCATCCATCGCCTGAACGCAAAAAATGATATCGACCTGATGATTGCCATGGGAACCCTCCCAGGACAGGGACTTGCCAATGTCAAACATAAGACGCCCACCATCGTCCTGTCTACTAGCGATCCCATCGGATCGGGCATTATCAAAAGCAGTGCAGATTCCGGATTGGACCACGTACATGCACGGGTTGATCCGTTGCGTTATGAGCGCCAGATTCGACTTTTTCATCAAATTATCGGATTCAAAATACTAGGAGTGGCTTATGACAATGACGTGGCCGGCAGGACGTATGCAGCCATAGACAAAGTCGAAAAGGTGGCCGATGAGACCGGCTTTGAAATTATACGCTGTCATACTAGACAGGAGGATGAAACGGAGACCATCAGCCTGCCCGTAGAAGAAGAACGCATTAAGAAATGTTTTCGCGAAATCAGTGAGAAGGCGGATGCAATTTATGTGACCCAGCATACTGGAATTAATGACAACACTATTCCCGAACTGGTGCATATTGCAAATTCGTATAGGCTGCCGACTTTCTCCCAAGCCAGTTCGGAACAGGTAAAATACGGATTTCTTATGAGTATTTCACAAACAAATTTTGATTATGTGGGACGTTATCATGCTAAAATCATGGGCAAAATATTTAACGGCGTCAAACCAAGAGACCTCAATCAAATTTTTGAAGATCCCACAAGCATCTCGATCAACCTGAAAACCGCGAAGATTATTGGTTATGATCCGCCGCTGGATGTCATGTCAATTGCAGATGAAATTTATTATGAAATTGAAAAGCCCACTAACAAATAATTTTTTTACGATAGCGCTTCACCCCCCAGGACTTTGTCTAAGCGAAAATTCCACCGCCGGGGGCTAAAAGCCCTCCGACCTTCGCAAGATTAAGGGGATATCGTAGCAGATGAAGCAATCAAGCCTGCGAACTAAGATATTTGTTTCTTTTGGATTAATCATTTTTCTCGTTATGAGTGTGAGTACCTTTGCGCATATCCAGGAGCTGAAAAGAGATTACCTCGAAGCCTTGGAATGGCGATCGGAAGCTTTAGCGCAACTTATTTTCCGCGATATTAAGATGATTAAAAAATATACCCCCACTACGATGAAAAACTATCCGCGTTTGTCCGAAAAATTATCCTGGTCATGCAAACAGTTATTTGAGCTTAACCAAAAAAGCAGTATTGTACATTGCGCGGTGATTAATTCTCAAGGATTTATTATAGCACATAATCGATCAGCACAGATTGATCAGCAGGTGAGTTCCGACTTGCGATCTCATATTCAAAAAAATAATACGGTGACGGTGCTCGATGGAGATCGCTACCACACCTTGATTCCCATCATTGAACACATCAACGAACAGGATATATTCTTTGGTATGATCGATATCGGTGTTCCCAAAAAAAATGTTTCACTCAAAATTAAGCGTCTCCTGATAAGTTCAATCTGGCTGCTGGCACTGTTTTTATTGGTTACATTTTTTTTTATTTCACTGATCTTATATGTCGTTGTCGGAAAGCCGCTTTCAAAGCTGATGCATGTGGCCAATGAAATCATGATTGGCAACTATCGTGCCCGTGCCCAATTAACTACTCATGATGAAATCGGTCAGACAGGCAGAGCATTTGATACCATGACAAGTACGCTTGTGGATACCATTGAAGAAAGAGACAAGCATATTGAACATATTAATCAACTGACTTTGGAGCTTAAAAAACACCGTGATCGTCTCGAGCAGCGGACCCAACAACTCCAGCAGGAAATCCTTGAACGGGAACAGGCCCAAGCGGCGCTGTCACGAGAGGCTGAGATCAATCTGGCTGCGGCCGAATTGTCGCGCAAACTTTTGTCGACGGCGTCTATCGATGACATCTCTTTACTGGTGCTGGAGCATGCCAAGCGTCTCACCTGCAGCGCGTTCGGTTTTGTGGGTTACATAGAGCCCGAGACAGGTTATCTTGTCGTTCCAACCCTGACCAGAGACATTTGGGACACATGCCAGGTTGCCGACAAACAGATCGTATTTAAAAAATTCACTGGACTGTGGGGATGGGTATTAGAGAACCGAAATTCCTTAAAGACCAATGCGGCGGTTGACGATCCCCGATCGTCGGGAACCCCGCCTGGCCATATACCGATTCAACGTTTTCTGTCCACACCGGCACTGATGGATAAAACACTCGTCGGCCAAGTGACGGTAGCCAACTCGGATAACGATTATACTGAGCGTGATCTCCAGGTGATTGAACGTTTTGCAAACCTTTATGCCATTGCCATCCAGCGCATGCAGGCCGAAGAAGCATTAAAAAAACATCAAGACCATCTCGAAGAGCTGGTCAAAGAACGAACAGCGGCGCTTTCCGAGGCTAAGGAGCAGGCCGAGGCGGCCAACCAGGCCAAAAGTGTCTTTCTGGCCAATATGAGCCATGAGCTGCGCACGCCCCTGAACGCCATTTTAGGATTTGCCCAACTTCTCTCGCACAGCCGATCCATGCCCATAGAACACAAGGATCAAATCGAGATAATCAACAGCAGCGGTGAACACCTGCTGGCGCTGATCAACCATGTGCTTGATATGTCAATGATCGAAGCCGGCCGAGCCACCCTGGTAGAAAACCCATTTGACCTTGGCCGGCTGATCGATGAAGTTGAGCAAAGCTTTCACCCGCGAGCCGTAAGTAAGGGGCTGACATTTCAGCTGGATGTGGCAACGGCGGTCCCAGGCTGTGTGACAGCCGACGAGGTCAAGCTTCGCCAAATATTGATTAATCTGCTGGGCAATGCCGTCAAATACACGACCGAGGGTATGGTGACCTTGAAAG
>JASFKE010000680.1:0-3164 GCA_050118795.1 Desulfobacteraceae bacterium
CCATTCTCTTTCAAAAAATTAAATATCAAAGAAAAACCTGAAGTAAAAAGAGCCACATTAAAGACCGGCGATTATTCCGTTGAGGGATATGAAGATAAAGTCTGCATTGAACGAAAATCTATGGTTGATTTGTTTGGGTCATGTGGCCAGGGCAGGGATCGATTTGAACGTGAATTCCAACGTATGAGCAAATTCGAATATGCGGCGTTGGTGGTAGAAGTTGATTGGAAACAAATGTACAAGTCCCCGCCAACCCGATCAAAAATGAGCCCTAAAATAATCCTACGCACGCTATTGGCATGGCACATGAGATACCAGGTCCATATTTGGCCGTGTCCTGGAAGGAAATTTGCTGAAAAAGTAACTTACTTACTATTAGATCGATTCTACCGGGATAGGGTTAAGGCCAAATATGACAAAAAAGATTAACTGGGAAGATAAAAAAGCTGAAATTCTATCTAGAATAGATATACAAGCGGAAGTCCAAGTCTTTGGTGTCAGACTCGCTGGCCGACCATCTTCAACCGGCTGGATACCTGCTCATAATCCATTTAAACCGGACAACACACCTTCATGTGGAGTCTGTATTTCCGGGCCAACACGCGGTTATTTATCGATGCACAATACGAGCAAAGGCCTGGTGAGCTCAATATCGTTTTGGGATCTTGCAAAAGAATTGCATCCTAAATTGATGGGTTCTGATTTCAAAGAGATCATCAAACATTACGCTAAAGAGACCGGCGTCGATTTAAAATTAAAAGCAAAAATCCCGCCCACTGATGAAAATCTTCAATATTATATAAAATCACTAACCAAAGAGGTCCGGAAATATATACAAGATCATCGCGGTTTGAATTCTGAATCAATAGAAAAATATAATATAGGTTGGGCGCCCAGGCGTGAACGTCTTTCCTATCCCGTTTTCGATTCGCATGGCAAACTTGTCAATATTCGATTTCATGCATGGAAAAAAGATCAAAAACCAAAAACTCAAAACTGGGGTGGACATGGCCAAAAACGACTATGGGGAATTGATAGAATAACCGCTGCGCCGGAAGGCGCCATCGCTTGTGTTACCACCGGGGAATGGGATTCTATGCTGATTGAACAGGAGACCGGTTTAATATCGGTTTCGCCCACCAATGGTGACCAGGCGTTTGATGCTGAATGGACAAAGGCATTTTATGGCAAACATGTAGCTTTAGTCTGTGATTGTGATAAACCATGCCGTGAAGCTATCTCAAAAAGATTTATTCCTGCATTCCGGCAGCCGGTCCGAAACGGTGATATTTTATCGTTAAAGGTTATCTGGCTGTTCGATGATCCAAACAATAAAGAGCTGAAGGATTTTACAGATTTCATTACCAAGGCGGGCGGATCCGGCCAGGACCTGATCGACATGATCGCAAAGGCCTCTCCGGAAGAATTTCCGATGCCCACCACTGATCTTCCAGATGCCATTCAATTACATTCTTTTAAGGAGGTCGACAACCCGGATAATGTTGGCAAGCGGGTATGCCTGCCTCTTTATATCCATGGTGAAAACTCAGAGGCGTACCACGCTCCTACGCGCGTTTTTGTAGGCGAATGCCAAGGTAAAAAGAAACGCGGCTGTCATGGTCGTGATGACTGGGGTTGGTCGTGTGATGAAGTTATTCCTATTCAGACAGGTAACCGGATCCAGCTGGCGTGCGTCCAAAGTTCTGATTTCCAATTGAAAGGGTATCTGCGTGAATACGTTTGCGATAAAGGGCTTAAGCCTGTGCTTACTCTTGAGAATGAAGATCGTTTGACCATCAGAGAAGTATATGCGCATCAGATATTAGCAGGCAGTAACGATACCGAACTGGTGGAAAAGCCGGTTTATACAGTCGGTGGTAAAATTTATCCAATTGGCCAGTATCAGGCCACTGGGTTCATTCATACTCATCCGCGGAATCAAAAGCCCACCATGTTGATCGACACTATGGAAGCCCAGGAAGAGGATTGGCAGGCCTTTGATTTGGATCGATGCAGGCCGTTGTTACGAGAGCTGCAGCAACTGGATATTACCACTGGAGATATCCTTGATGATTTAATGTATCATGTCACCAAAATTTATGAACGATATGATTTGCATTTGGGCGTTCTGCTCTCTTTGTGTTCACCGAAATGGATTGATTTTGAAGAAGATGGTCGCATTCGTGGTTGGATTTCCAGTGTTGTAATAGGAGATACCGGTACCGGTAAATCAACGGTAAGTGAGGAGATATTTAATTATGCCGGCGTTGGGTACCGGGTGTCCGGCATGACCAGCTCTCGAACTGGTATCACCTATGCGTGTGAGTATGACGAAAAAAGGGGATGGCGAATTAAAGCCGGGGCCCTGTTGAAAATGTCCGGTCAAGCCATCATCATCGATGAAGCCCAGGATTTGGCCGAAGCTGATTTAAAAACAATGGCTGAGGCCTTGGACCGCGGCCGGCTCAAAATTGATCGTATTCAGAATAAAGAATTTGAAGCGGAGACCAGGTGTTTTTTTTCATGCAATCCGGTTAGTCCAAAACGATCGGCTGATCAGCGTACCATGAGCAGTTATAAATATGGCTGCAGATCCGTTGCTGACATATTTCCGAAAATGATGCTCCGGCGCTTGGATTTAGTTCTGTTTGCGGCATCATATGATCTAAAAGATAAAGCCAATGTGTACAATAAGAAAAAGCCATCAAGTTTAACCCAGGTCGTTTCAAAAGAAAATTTAAAGGCGTTGGTATATTTTGCATGGAACCTGCCTCCTGAAAGAATCATTTTAACATCCAAAATTACAAAAATAATTCGCGAGCGTGCGACTTGGTTGTCGAAAAAATTCGGTGGCGGAGAGGACCTTCCATTGGTTTATCCTGAAGATTTTCGAAAAACTTTCTGTCGTATGTGCGTTGCTTGCGCAGTAATTGATTTGAGCTCTGATGATGATTTCGAAACGATTATTGTCAAAGATGTGCACGTGGATTTTATGGCGGATCAAATCGATACAATCTATTCGAATCGTAATTGCCAGTTAGATAAACACGCAATGGAATATGAAGGTGAAAATAAAATGGGAAATGAATATCAGATCGCCATGCGTCTTAAAAATCATATAGATGAGTCTTTCGTTGGTCGGCAAAAACGCATATCGTTTATTT
>JASFKE010000681.1:0-3162 GCA_050118795.1 Desulfobacteraceae bacterium
GACCGCCGACGCTGAAGAGACCATTTGGCTGGCGGTGCATATTCGATGCCGGGAAAAGGGCGAATTTTATTGCACAAGCATCTAATTGATAATATAAGATTTTTAATCAAAGACAGGTAACTGATGCCCCAGCGCCCTTAATGCCGCGCCCACAGGTTTTCATGGCGCAGCCATAGACGTTGAGATTATGTTTTTGGCAAGGATAGAGGGTGGAAGCTGTATTGTAATACCCCGACGACCGGTAACGCAGTCCTAAAACATTATCTTAATGTCTATATATTGAATTGTGGCAAAGGAAGCGGGTTTGTTCAAATCAGAACGCTACTTTAAGCATATCCTGGCCCTCATTATCGTTATCAAGCTGGTCATCGCCTACTGGCTGCCCCTGACCTCCGATGAGGCTTATTTCTTTTTGTGGGGGCAATACCCGGACATCAATTACTACGACCATCCCCCCATGACCGGATGGGTGACGAGCCTCTTCGGGCTGTTGGGCCGGCATATTTTTTTCAGCCGTCTGTTTGCCGTGATCACCGGCCTGGTGATCGCCCTGGGCCTCTATCTTTTAGTGCGGGACGGATTCGGCGCTCCGGATAAAGCCAAATTGATCACCCTCTGTTTTCTGGCCGCCCCTTTGCACATGCTTTTTGTGCTGATCACCACCGACACCCCTTTGATGCTCTTTACGGCCCTGTCCGGATTTGTGCTCTATTTTGCCCTGCGCCGCCAAAAGGAGGCGTGGACGCTGCTCTCCGGCGCCCTTTGGGGTTTGGCCATTCTCAGCAAATATTTTGCCGGGCTGCTGCTGATCGCCGTATTTTGCTGTCTGATTTTACAGCGCGAGCGCAAATGGTTCCGCTACCTCGTGCTGTGGGTGGCCGGTGCCATGCCTTTTGTGATTTTCCATCTGTGGGCCAACTACCACAATTGCTGGACCAACATTCTGTTCAATGTGGTGAACCGCAACAAGGGGGTCTCATGGGAAATATCCGGAGTGCTGACCTTTGCCCTGTTCCAGCTCTACTTGTCGACCCCATGGCTGATCTATTATCTGATTAAAAACGTCAAGGCCATTGGATCGGCTATTCAAAAAGGCACCAACCCCTTTTTCCACCTCTATTTCATTCCCATTTTATTGCTGGGTATGGTCGCTTTGCACCACACGGGCTTACACTGGACATTGGCTTTCTACCCTTTCCTCTTTGCGTTGCTGGTACACCTGCCCAAAGTCCAAATCAACCGCATCGCTTTGTTCTCCTCGATCTTCAGCATCGTGCATCTACTGCCGATCGCAACGGTGTTGGCGCTGCCGGTGGAGACGTTTAAAGACCATGCGTATTATCACGATTTGGTGCTGTGCAAATATGGTGATGAGTTGTATGGCCGGGTCAAAGGGACCTATGGCACTGACAACGTGTTGGCCACCAACGGTTACTATACCTCCGGTGCCATGACCTACCACAGCCGCCGACATTTTTCGGTATTTCTGGACCGCTCCAAACATGGGCGTCACGATGACAAACTCACCGATTACAGAAAACTGGATGGAAAGGATTTTCTAATTTTGTGGACCTTGCCCATCGATGAGGACTACAGCCCATTTTTTGAGTCGGTGACGAAATCCGAGATCACCCTGCGGCAAGAGACCTTCTACGTGGCCATTGGCAAAGGATTTCGATATCCGGCCTACCGCGATCTGTTTCTAAAAAAAATCGATGAGACCTGGTACGCATGTCCTGATTTTCTGCCTCCGGGAAATTGCTTTTTTAAGGAGATGTATTTCCCATAGCACCTTAAGTTGATGATATTGTTTTAAAACGCATAAACGGTTATAAGAAACAGATGGACAAACTCATTGCCTATAGTCGACTCTGTCGCCCCCATCAATACCTTAAAAACGGGTTTATCTGGCTGCCCATCTTTTTCGGCAACGCACTGACCGATACAGATGCCCTGCTGGCGACGTTTTTCGCATTTGCGGCATTTTGCCTGATCTCAAGCACCACTTACGTGATCAACGACGCCAAAGATATTGAAGAGGATCGCCGCCATCCCGTCAAAAAGATGCGGCCTTTGGCCAGCGGCGCCGTCGGTAAAAAAGGGGCCGCAGTTCTCGCCCTGGTGCTCTTTGCAGGTTCAATGGCGGTTGCGCTGGCGGCTCTGCCCCCGGCCTGCGCATTGATCATGATGGCTTACCTGTTGCTCAATGTCGCTTACTCCTATGGTCTCAAACGCATTCCCATCGTGGATGTCGTCTGCATTGCCATCGGTTTTGTACTGCGCATTTTTGCCGGCGGCATGGCCTCTCAAATCCAGATCAGTCCATGGATCGTCATCATGACCTTCCTGCTGGCCCTCTTCCTGGGCCTGGCCAAGCGCCGGGACGATCTTTTGCTGGTGGGCCAGGGGAGACAGGTGCGCAAAGCCATCGACGGCTATAATTTGGAGTTCATCTCATTGGCCATGGGCATCATGGCATCGGCGATCATCGTCTCGTACATCCTTTATACGGTATCTCCGGAAGTGGTGGCCAAACACGGCACGGGGAGATTGTATATCTCCGGCATATGGGTGCTGCTGGGACTGTTGCGCTATATGCAGATTACCTTTGTGGAGGAAGAGAGCGGCTCTCCCACACTGGTGCTGATCAAGGATTCTCTACTTCAAGCGGTGATTGTGTTATGGTTGGTGAATATTTTTCTTTTGTTGTACCGTTAGGTGACATCCGGATGCAGGGTCAAGGCGGTTTTCTTGCTATTTTACAAAGGTGATACGTGAACGAAAAGACAGAGCACTCCATAAAACTGCATGGATGGGGACGATATCCCGTTATCGATGCCGAGGCTCCCGCCTTTGAGACCGCGGATCAGGCCGCCCGTGTGCTGGCGCGACCCGGCCACTGGATAGCCCACGGCCTGGGCAAGAGCTACGGAGACAGCGCCCTGAACCAGCAGGTCATCATGACGAGGCGCTTTAACAAGCTGCTCGATTTCGATGCCCGAAAAGGGGTGGTCACCTGCGAATGCGGCGTCACGCTGGCCGATTTGATCGACACCTTTCTTCCCATGGGCTGGTTTTTACAAATCTGCCCCGGTACCAAGCTGATCACCGTGGGGGGCGCCATCGCCTCTGACGTGCACGGTAAGAATCATCACACGGCGG
>JASFKE010000682.1:0-3159 GCA_050118795.1 Desulfobacteraceae bacterium
TCTTCACTGGTCAGCAGGATCTGGGCCACATTCTTGTCACAGCGGCCAAAGGCCTCTTCATAGGCATTGATCAAGCCGCTTTGCCCCAATGCCGCAACGGCCTGCCGCTGGGGAATTTCATCCGGCCGTCCATCCAGACCAATCTTTCGCAACCCGGCCGCCATAGCCCCGGAAGAGACCAGCAGCACCTCCACCCCCCGGTTGATCAAAGCACAAATCTGACGGGATATGGACTCGATGGCCCGGGTGTTCAAGTCGCTGTGCGCCGTCAGCACATTGCTGCCGACCTTGACCACAATACGCCTGGCTTTTTTTAGCCGTAGAGAAGGCATGCTACCCCTTAAATCGTTTCTGGAGTTTACGGTGGGTATAGGTTTTGGCATTGGGGCCGCAATAGTCCGCCACAACCTGGCCGCTGCCCATCATTCGCCATTGATAAATCACCAGTCCTTCAAGCCCCACCGGCCCCCGGGCATGAATTTTGTTGGTACTGATACCGACCTCCGCCCCCAGACCATATCTGAAACCGTCGGAAAAACGGCTGGAACAGTTCCAAAACGCATTGGCCGTATTGGCCAGGTTCATAAATTGAATAGCGCGCCCTCTATCACCGGTCACAATGACATCGGTATGACCGGAGCCGTAGCCATTGATATGGTTCAATGCCGCCGCCATATCGGGCACCACCTTGACCGACAGGACCAGGTCCAGATATTCGGTCCGCCAATCGGCCTCTTGGGCCGCAATGACATCGATGATCCTGCGGGTGGCCCCGCACCCCCTGATCTCCACCCCCTTGGCCTCCAAAGCCTTTTTGAGTGCAGGTAAAACAGCGGGGGCGACCTGCTCATGCACCAGAAGGCTCTCGGCAGCGTTGCACACCGCCACGTATTGGACCTTGCTGTCCACACTGACCGCCACGGCCATCTCCAGATCCGCCGCCTTGTCGATATAGAGATGGCAGATGCCGTCGGCATGTCCCAGCACCGGGATGTGGGTATTATCCATGATATGTTTGACAAAGGCGTTGCTGCCCCTGGGGATGATCAGGTCGATGCTCTCATCCAAAGCGAGCATATCGGCGACATCGGCACGGGTCTCCAAAAGCCCCAACCACCCCGGGGGAATACCCGCGGCGACCGTGGCCTGTGTGATGATCTCAGCCAGAATGCGGTTGGTCGCCGCCGCTTCGCTGCCCCCTTTGAGGAGCACCCCATTGCCGCTTTTGAGACACAGGCAAGAGATCTGCACCAGGGCGTCGGGCCGGGATTCGAATATCACGCCGATCACACCGATGGGACAACTCACCTTGTAAAGCTCAAGCCCTGTGTCCAGCTCCACGGCGTCCAGGGTCCGCCCCACCGGATCTTCCAAGCTGATCAAACTTTTTAACCCATCGACAGCCTCATCGATCTTGTCTCTGTCAAAACCCAGGCGCTTAAGCAGAGGCGGGGCCAGCTGCTCCTTTTCGGCACCTCTGATATCCGCTTCATTGGCTGCAACAATGGCATCGGCGTTAGCCTCCAATGAGTCTGCGATGGCCGATAGCGCCCTGTTCTTGACATCCGTTGACACAGCAGCCAAATTTATGGCCGCTTGCTTCGCTGTAGCCGCACTGTGTTCAATTCCCATGGTCACACTCCCCACTGTTTAAAAACCAGACGTTGAAATGACAGGGTGAAAATTGCTAACAAGCCTCTACATACACCAAAGCCGTTAAAAATCAAATTGTGATGATGGATGGAAAAAATCGGGTTGTAACAGATTTTGGGAGCAGTGGGCCCGGTTTTGGGCGGGATTATGTTTCAGGCGTATGTCTTTTTATTAACTTTTCGATTTAATTGATCATATATATCCATATCAGAATAGCCCAAATCTTTTAGATGCAGATAGGTCGCTTTTTCACTATCGGATAAATTTCTGGCCCAAATTGCGTGATCACTCTCCGACTGCGGCCCGGATCTAAGCTCCAGAATGCGACCGTCATCCAATATGTGATATATATCCGCCATACTGATATTTTCCTGGCCAAGGATCATAGGTTGACCCCTGGTATTGATCTGCTGTGATCCAACCGGATTCCCCAATGCTGCAAGCAAAAACCGTGCAACTATTTAATACGATCTGTTCCATTGCGGCACGATAATTATTATCTATCTGAATTATAAATTGATTTTATTGTTCTGGCCGGAACGTGCGTTGGTGCAATCTCTCTGGATAGGGGAAAAATCCCATTTGATGCCCAAAATTGAGCCGGATTTGGCGCTGCATTTTGACAAAATTTGTCACACCGGTTCTCTTTTTGCAAAGCTTTCCGTCTAAAAAAGCGGGCGACAGATACCCTGTGGTTTGATCCCAATCTTGATTTGAGATATAATTTCAACTCATATTAGGAGGTCGGCATGCCCAGCCTGATTATTTCAAGAGACTCCCAGCTTGTGAGTGTGTTCCCCCTTGAGGCCAAAACCCAAATCGGCCGCAGTCCCAACAACGACATCGTACTGGATGCCGCTGGAATATCGCGTATTCACGCCTGCATCGAGCAACAACAGGGCCGGTTTGTCTTGATCGACGATTCCAGCACCAATGGCACCTTCATCAAAGATCAACGGGTCCGGCGTCACTTGCTGACCCATGGCACCTCTTTTCGCATTCTGGATTATCTATTGACTTTTGTGGAGGATGCCCACGCCCGGGATATACCCCTCGACGGCCCGGCCACCGCCACCATAATAGAGCATAAACCCCAAGATATGTTGAGTACCTTGTGGCTGACCCAACACACGACGCCCAGAACAGGCTTACAGCAAAAAGTCTTCCGGCTTTTGAAAATGGTCTCGGATCTTATCGAAGATACCGGCGGCACCGACCCGGGCAACCTGGTACTGGAGGCCCTGTTTGAGATCACCGGCGCAAAACGCGGCGTCGTGGCAGTAAAAGAGAACACCGGAGAGCCGAAATTTACACACATCCGCGGATTCGACATGCAAGGGCAAGGCGCCAAGGTGAGCCGAACCATTTTTCAAAAGGTGCTCGAAGGTGGAACCAGTGTTTATCTGCGCTCTGCCGGCAAGCAAACCCCCACCAACAGTGTGCATATGCTCGGCCTCAAATCGGTGCTGTGCGTACCGTTGATCGCCGGCGGAAAAACCATCGGAT
>JASFKE010000683.1:0-3155 GCA_050118795.1 Desulfobacteraceae bacterium
ATATTTAACAAACATGCCGAAGCGGTCAAGAGGGTGCTGATCGTCGGCGGCGGGCGCCTTGGATATCGTTTGGCCGTCAAACTGGAAGCGCAATCGGTCTATTGTAAAATTATCGAAAAGAGAGCCGATCAATGCGAGATGTTGGCCCAAAAGCTCAATAAGACGGTGGTGCTCCACGGCGACGGGTCGGACCAAGGGCTGTTGAGCGAAGAGAATATCGGCGATGTCGATGTGGTGGTGACCCTGACTGACGATGAAGAGATCAATATCTTATCCTCACTGTTGACCAAACGAATGGGGGCCGGAAAAGCCATCACCAAAATCAGCAAATTCAGCTACTTTCCACTGATGACCGCTATCGGTATCGAACAGGTGGTCAGCACCCGGTTGTCGGCCATTAATTCCATCTTGCAGCACATCCGCCGGGGCAAAGTGCTCTCTGCCATCTCGTTGAAGGGTGAACAGGCCGAGGCCCTTGAGGTGGTGGCACTGGAGACTTCCGATATCGTGACCAAACCGCTCAAGCGGATCAGCTTTCCCAAAGGGGCGATAGTGGTCGCTATCATTCGTAAAGAGCATATCATTATCCCCACCGGTGACAGTGTCATAGAGCCCGGAGATCGGGTCATCATATTCGCGCAACGCAGAGCGATCAACGGTATCGAAAAAATCTTGGCTGTCAAACTGGAGTATTTTTAATGCATTGGCGTTATATGCTCTATGTGGTGGGATGCCTGATTCTCTTTTTCGGGATGACCATGTTGGTGCCCTTGACGGCTGGTGTCGTCTATCATGATTCCAGCGTTCGACCGATCTCTTTTGCCATGGCGGCTACCCTGGTCAGCGGGGCGGCGCTGATATTTTTTTTCCGCAAAGCGCGTGCGTCTCGCATCTCTCAACGTGAGGGAATGGCCATTGTCGCCGTAGGTTGGACAGCCATCGGTCTGTTTGGGGCACTGCCTTTTTATTTTGATAATTCCGGGTGGCATTTTGTGGATGCGCTCTTTGAATCGGTGAGCGGCTTCTCCACCACTGGGGCCTCCATACTCACGGATATCGAAGCCTTGTCCAAAGGGCTGTTGCTGTGGCGCAGCTTTATCCAGTGGCTGGGGGGGATGGGTATTATCGTGCTCTCCATCGCCATCCTTCCATTTCTCGGTGTGGGCGGTATGCAGCTCTATAAGGCGGAAGTGCCGAGCCCGGTTCCGGACAAATTAAAACCGCGCATTCGTGATACGGCGGTGATTCTGTGGAAAGTATATGCTATTTTTACCGTGGCTGAGATCCTCTTTTTGATGGTCGGGGGAATGGATTTTTTCAATGCCCTGTGTCACTCTCTGACAACGCTTCCAACAGGCGGTTTCTCAACACAAAACAGTTCCATTGCCCAGTATGACAACCTCTATTTCGATGTCGTCATTATCCTGTTCATGGTGCTTGCCGGCATTAATTTTTCGCTCCATTATCAGTTGCTCAGGGCGAAGCCCCTGGCTTTCTGGAAGGATCCGGAATGTCGCTTTTTCCTGGGAGCGGTGGCTGTGTTTACGGCCATCATCAGCTGGGATTGCCTGGGTACGGTTTATGACAGTGTCGGTCAATCTATTCGGTATGCCGCTTTCCAGGTGGCCTCGATCATCACCACCACCGGGTTCGCCACCTATGATTATGAACAGTGGCCCGCCATGTCACAAGTGATTCTATTGTTGTGCATGTTTCTGGGCGCATCCGCCGGGTCCACCGGGGGCGGTATGAAAATTCTTCGGATTATGCTCTGCTTTAAGTTCTGCTATAAAGAGCTCTTTTCCTTGGTCCATCCTCATGCTGTTACGACCATAAAGTTGGGTGGTCAGAACGTATCCGAGGATGTCATGCGCAGTGTGCTTGGCTTTTTGGCTCTCTATATGGGGCTCTTCGGGATATCTGCGCTGCTCTTGGCCGCCGTTGGGGTGGACTTTGTCACCGCGCTGAGCGCCGTCGCCGCCAGCATCGGAAATATCGGACCGGGCTTCGGCAGTGTGGGGCCGGTTGAAAATTATGCCCAGATCCCCTGTTTGGGGAAATGGCTGCTAATTTGGTGTATGCTGTTGGGTAGGCTGGAAATTTACACCATGCTGATATTGTTGGTTCCGGAATTTTGGCGCAAATAAGGCGATTGTTAAAAAATGGTGCCATTTTCTGTTGACAAACGAAGTGTGAATGAGTAAATACGCCTTTCCCGCTGGGGCCGTTAACTCAGTCGGTAGAGTATCTGCCTTTTAAGCAGAGAGTCGTTGGTTCGAGCCCAACACGGCCCACCAGCATTAAGTGACGGAAATTAAAGTTTGCGTCCCCATCGTCTAGCCTGGCCCAGGACACCGGCCTTTCACGCCGGCGACAGGGGTTCGAATCCCCTTGGGGACGCCAGCTCTACGAGGATTTGCCAGAAAAATGTGTAAGGTTCACGTGTAAATTTTCTGGCAAATCCTCTTTTTTTTTCCAATCCTCCACTTCCAATAATCCGTCGGTCATACCTTTCATGTCTTTATTGATATCGTGAATGTACCGCTCAGTGGTGCTTAAATGTTTATGGCGCAAAAAACGCTGGATCGTCTTGGTCGACTTGCCCAGGTCAGCCATGCGCGAGGCAAAAAACCGCCGCAGCGCATGAAACCCAAACGGAGTGACCTTATCCTCCTTATCCTTAATGCCCTTGTTCGCACGTTTGCACAGCCCCTTCATAAATCGCCTGCGGGTGGTATAGCGCTTGCCATAATGGGGACCCTTCTGATCGTCGGTGAATACATAGGGCGATTTTTTAATGGTCCGGTTGTTCCACCACCACCACAGTTCATCGTATAGCTCCGGGGGTATAGAGAACCACTCGTATTCCATGCTGCCATCTTTGGTTTTGCGAGAGCCCAGGCGATATTTCCTTTTTTCAAAATTGATATCATCAATCCACGTCCAGCGCATAATCTCAGATCGTCGTGCCCCGGTGTAAATATATGAATATAGAAAAACAAGCTCCTTGCGCGTGGCAACCGACAGGACTCTCAAAACATCTCCCAGCGGTGGTGTGTATTGCGGTGTTTTTTCATGCTTGAACTTTTCAACTACACCCCAAGGATTGATTTCCAGGCCTGGAATCCATTTTAACTTTTTGGCTTTGTTCCACA
>JASFKE010000684.1:0-3153 GCA_050118795.1 Desulfobacteraceae bacterium
CCCCTCTTCCACCATTTTGGGCAGGTCGCGGTTTGTGGCGGCAATGAGTCGAAAATCACTGGAGATCTCCATGCGGGCGCCCACCGGTCTGAACTTTCTTTCCTGCAGGACCCGCAGAAACACCTTTTGGGCATTGGGGTTCAGCTCACCCATTTCGTCCAAAAAGAGAGTGCCGCCGTCGGCCTGTTTGACCAGTCCGCTGCGATCCTTGACGGCACTGGTAAAGGCGCCTTTTTTGTGCCCGAAAAGAATACTCTCCATAAGATGTTCCGGAAGCGCGGCGCAGTCCACCACCACAAACCGATTATCCTTGCGATGGCTGTTCTTGTGGATGGTACGGGCAAATAGCTCTTTACCGGTTCCGGTCTCACCGCTGATCAGGACACTGAAACTGCTTTCCGCCGCCATTGCCACCACATCGAAACATTGGCGCACGGCCGGGCTGTCGCCGATGACGCCCTGGGTGTTGAGGGCCACCAATGCTTTCCGGGTCTGTTTCTCAGCCCGATAGGCCATGGCGCGTTTTAAGGTCAGTCGGGTCTGCCGGATGGGTGAGGGTTTGACCAGATAGTCCCAAACGCCCCCCTGGATGGCAAGTTCGGCGCCGTCCGGATCTCCTTTGCCGGTGAGAATGATCACCTCGGGGTGTGAGGGGGCCTCTTTGATTTGGGGCAGTGCGGCCAGGCCGTTGCCATCGGGCAGGCGAACGTCCAAAAATACCACATCCACGTCATTGGACGCCAGTTTTTCGAGCCCCTGGTAGAGGTTTGCAGCGGTCAGGCACTCAAAGTCCATGCGCCTGACGAGGCTCTCCATGGTGCTACGGATTTCAGGGTCGTCATCAATGATCAAGATATTCGGCATGGTTTCCCTGCTCCTGCTCCGAGTCCACTCATAGCTTGCGGCGGTGCGATCTTTAAGACGAAATTATCGATCCCATGGCCATCCCATTATGGTCCAGAACTTCTCTAATAGCAATGGAGATGCTCTTTTTGTTATAAGGCTTACGGATCAATTTTTTAATATTGAGACTCTGGGTCTCCATTCCCACAGGGGCTTTGCGGCCGGTTACCACGATGACCGGCAGGGCGGGATGAGTACGTGCGACCTTTTCGGCCAGTTGCAGGCCGGTCATTTCGGGCATGTCATAATCGGTAATCATCAGATCAAAACTGTTGTTTTCATCTTCAATGGATCGACACGCCGTTTTTCCGCTCGGGCAGGCGACCACACTGTACCCCAGTTGCGTCAATACCCTGGGGATCAACTGGAGTTGGTCCTGGTCATCTTCGACAAACAAGATCGATTCCTCTCCGCCGGATATTTCCGGATCTTTTTCAGCCGGAGATAGGGCGGGCGTCGCCTCCAGGGGTAAAAAGACCTCGAATTTGGTCTTTTGGGCAGTACTGGACACGCGGATGGCGCCGTTGTGGCCTCTGACAATGCCGTGGACCACCGCCAAACCCAAACCGGAGCCTTCCCCTTTCCGTTTGGTGGTAAAGAACGGATCGAAGATCTTGTCCTGAATCCCGGGGGCAATGCCGGGACCATTATCGGTAATCACCAACTGCAAATAGGGCCCCTGCTTAATGTCCAGTATATCGGCAAGATTTTCATGGACTTCGGTCTGTTGGAGATCGATGGAGAGGGTTCCGCCTTGCCCTTCGAGGGCTTGATAGGCATTGGTGCACAGATTCATCACCACTTGATGAATTTGGGTGGGGTCGGCCTGGCAGATGGCTGTTTTTTTGGAAATATGGGTTTTGATTTCGATATTCCGGGGTAAAGAGGCTTCAATCAGGTTAACGGCCTCTTCCACCACTTCAGCAATGTGGGTCGGTTTGAAGCCCTCTTTGTCCGCGCGGCTGAAGGTGAGTATCTGTTTGACCAGCCGGCTGCCCCGCCGGGCGGCCTTGAGGCTGCGACGCAGATCAGCCGCTGCCATGGTGCCGGTGGGGACATCTTCGACGGCAAGCTCCGTTGAATTGATGATGGACGTCAGTATGTTGTTAAAATCATGGGCAATACCGCCTGCCAAGGTGCCGATGGCTTCCATCTTGGTCGATTCGACCAACTTATTCTGGAGTTTGATGTTTTGGGTAATATCTTCAGCCGTGCTCAATACGCCGACCACCTTGCCCGCGTGGTCATGCAGCGGGACACGATTGACTTTCAGCCAGACTTTGTCACTCTTGTTGCGTTGGATGGTCCAGCGCATATGATAGGCGCCTTTGTTCTGTTCAACCACATCGCGGTCGGTCTGCATACTGAGCCGGGCAACATCTTTGTCTGTGATCAGATCGATGTCGGTTTTACCCGCCACCGACTTGAGATCCTTCAGGCCATAAAAGTTGCCGAAACTTCGGTTGGCGCCGATGTAGTTCAAGTTTTTGTCTTTCCAGTGCACATGCTGGGGAATATTGTCCAGAACCGATTGGAGCATCTGTTGGGACTCGCGAAGCTCCTCTTCGGTTATTTTGCGGTTGGTGATATCGTGGATGGCGCCGACAATCCCGACGATGTCGTCTTTGGTGTTGGTATAACTGGCCTTGTGCAGGATGACGTTTCGCTTCTCCCGGCCGTTGAGATCGATACGTTTTTCGTATGTCTTAATGCCGATGTCGGCAAGAAGATCATTGTCCACTTGATCGACCAGTTGGCCCAGGCCGCGCCTGCCGGCATCACCGACATTGAAGTGCAGAATCTGTTCCCGATCCATGTTAAACCATTTTTCAAAAGAGCGATTGACCCCGGTAAATTTGCCGGACTCATTGCGAAAGTAGAGCGGGATGGGAATGGTGTTCATCAACTGGCGCACAAAGGCCAGCTGATCCTTGAGTCTGCTTTCGGCGGCCTTGCGTTCGGAGATGTTGAATATTAAAAAAACCAAGCTGACGGTGACCAGGATGGCGCCCAGCACCAAAAACCAGAAGAGCTGACGGTCCACTTCGAAAAAATAGGCGGTACGGTTGATGATGGTGCTTCCGCCGGGCAGGCGGTCGCTGTCGATATTGAATTTGTCCATGACATTGTTGTCAAAGATGAACAACTCGTCATTGGGTTTGACGATAGGAATCTCTGTGGGGTCTTTGCCTTCCAGGACACTGATCGCCATGGTTGCGGCGGAGGCGCCGTGTTTAAATCCATCGATCA
>JASFKE010000685.1:0-3148 GCA_050118795.1 Desulfobacteraceae bacterium
GTTTGTAGGATTCGAATTGTATGTTTCGGTATCTGCCGCAGTGAAGGTGTTTCCCAATGGATCTGTTACGGTTATGGTTGCTTCAATGGTGCTGTCCGGATCAGCCGCCAATTCGGTTGCCGGGACATCAATGCTGAAAGCACTGTCGGCCACCGTGCCGGTATAGGTCGATCCATTGACGGTCAAGGTGACAATGTCGCCCTGCTGGGCGTCGCCGCCTACGGTTCCCGATATAGAGATGTCACCCCCCAATTCGCCGGCATCGATGACATCGTTGGCGGTGATGTCGGCATCCAGGGTTATGGTTGCAATGGCGGTGGTGTCCACGCTTAAGCTGCCGGTATGGGTGGAAAAGTTTCCGGCGCTATCCGTAGCGGTGCCGGTGATGGTATATCCCCCATCCGGCAGGGGTGTGGATTCCGGAATGGTAACGCTCCAATTGCCGTCTGCATCGGCACTGGTGGTGAGGGTGACGTCCCCCACTTCGATGATGATGGTGCTCCCCGGACCAGCCGTACCGGTGATGGTGGGGGTGGCGTCGCGGGTCTCGCCCACATCATTGACATGAATACCGGGGGCGGCGGTGGCGTCCGTCGTGCTGATCCCAGGCCCGGCTGCATCGCCTCTATTGTGCTCGAGTCCTCGATGGCCAAGTGGGTTAATGCCCCCGATTTCTGAAAAATCGAGGCCATCCAACTTTTCGACACCATCTAAAATTGATCCGGGATTGTCTTGATAATCACTCACACCGCCACTGGGTTGGCCGGATTCACCTGCCGCCGGTTCAATTTCACTCTCCGGTGCGACGATGGATGCCAAAATCTGGCCGGCCGAGACCACAGTGCCATCTTGGAGAACGATGGTCGGGGATTGATCATCACTGATAAGGGTGTTGATATTTTCCAGGGTAAAACTGCCACCCTCCGGAAAACGAAAAATGAGATGTGCGCCGGCTTTTTCGACGGCCACATTTGCAAAGTCAAAATTGGTGACGATTTCGACGCCTGCTGTAACGGCCACAACATGGTTCTGGTGATCAACGGGTGTGGACAAGGTCACTTGAGAGAGTCGTCCCACAGAATCGTGATTCAATTTAACAGCTTCCGGGTTTTGATGCGTTCCGATGTCAGTCATGGATACTCCTTAATTGGGTGGGATCACATATTTTTGAATCTTTATTAAAATTTCCAGCATGCCCATGACTTGTTATTTATGAAAATTTTGTGCCATGCACCTGAAAAACTCCTAACACCCCAAAAATTAAAGTATATTTGTATAATTCCCAGATCCGGACACCACCACGGAACCCCGTTGAAAAAAGTTAACGACACTGCCCGTGCAGTTACCAATTTAATAATTTTAACCTTTTAATACGGATAGCTATACAGAATATCAGAGAAATTAACTTATGGACGGGGATTGAGAAAAGTTAACGGCCTTGAAAGCCGCTTCCACATTTAGGGCAATGAATCGGTGGTTTTCCCGGCACGTTGTTTCAGACGCTTGCTCAATGCCGGCGGCGTAATCCCCAGCATGGCGGCTGCAATTTTTTGGTTGTGGTCCGCTCTGTGCAGCGCTTCGTCGATGAGAGCCTCGGCAGAGGCTTTGAGTGTCGGCAGGGTATCACAATCGCTAAAATACGAATTTTCTTTCATCATTTGCGATTCCCGGGGCATCTCCTGTGAAGAGAAAATGTATTTCGAAAAAACCTCCGTTGAAAGCACTTTGGTGGTGTGTCTGGCCACGGCATCGTACACCATGGCTCTCAACTCTCTCACATTGCCTGGAAACGGGTGTACTTTCAACAATTGGACGAGTTCCTTTGGATAGGTCGGTTTCGGCTTATCGAACTGCTTGGCCGCCTGGGCCATAAAGTGCTCCAGCAACAGGCCGATATCTTCGGGGCGCTCTCTCAATGGCGGGATCTCCACATGGTGGGTGCGCAGCCGAAAAAAAAGATCTTTGCGGAAGCGACCCTTCTCTTGCAGCGCGACCAAATTTTTGTGGGTGGCAACGATGATCCTGGCATCGGTCGGGATGGGACGATCCGAACCCAATGGATAGAATTCACTCTCCTGTATCACTCTCAGCAGCTTGACTTGAGACGATGGACTCAAATCCCCGATCTCATCCAGAAAAAGGGTGCCGCCTTGTGCTTTGCTGATGAACCCGCGACGCGGTTTGTCAGCACCGGTAAAGGCCCCTTTTTCATGACCAAACAGTGTGTCTGAAAAAACATGATCATCCACCCCCGCCACGTTGACCGCCACAAAGGCCCCCTTGCGCTTGCTGGCCGAGTGGAACGCCCTTGCCATCAGCTCCTTGCCCGTGCCGGTCTCACCCGTAATCAGCACAGGCTCTTTGCCGGGTGCCACCGCTTCACAATATTTAAACAGGGAGATCATTTTGGGGCTGCCGGTAATGATGTGGGCAAAAAGCTTTTCATCGGCCGGCGCCTGGGCGAGGAGATTGTTGCGCAGCAATGCGTTCTGGCGCTCCAGGGAGCGAAATTGGATGGCGCGCTGAACAGCGGCGACCAGCAGATCCTGGTCCATGGGTTTGGTGATGTAATCATAGGCCCCATTTTTCATGCAGCGCACCACAGTTGCCGTGTCGTTCCGGCTTGTGGCCATGATAACGGGTATCCGGGGATATTTTTGGCGGATCTCCAACAAGAGCTCATCACCGGAGATGTTTGGCATCACCAGGTCCAGGAGAATAATCTCGACATCCTGATGTTTTAGAATATTCATCACATCCCGCTCATCCGAACAGGTGGAGATGTTGTCATGGCCCGCCTCTTTGAGCATCCTGGCGATAATGGCCAAAGCGGTGCGTTGGTCGTCAACGACGAGAATGGGGGGTGTCGGATTTGAATTCTTCATACCAAGTAGGGCGCCAATACTGTTTTTGAGGTTTAATTTTCAGGTTTTTAACTGCATTGTTCCAAGTATAGTATCGGCCACCCAAAGAAAATCTATAGACTTTAAGATAATGTTTTTGGACTGCGTTATCGGTCGTCGCGGTATTACAATACAGCTTCCTCCCTCTAGCCTTGCCAAAAACATTATCTTAAAGCCTATGGTTAGATAATGTTTTTGGACTGCGTTATCGGTCGTCGTGGAATTACAATACAGCTTCCTCCCTC
>JASFKE010000686.1:0-3147 GCA_050118795.1 Desulfobacteraceae bacterium
GGCCTTCAATCCGACACGACAGGTTCCGTGGTCCTCACCCAGCCCTATTATCGATATGTGACCTTATTTTTTCGCGAGGCCTTGATGCCCACATGGGCCACCGCAATACCGTTGGTCATGGAGCGGTAACGAACCTTTTCAAAGCCGATATCTTCAAAAATAGAGGTCAACTCATCGGGCAGGGGAAACATGCGTATGGTCTCGGCAAGGCAGCCATAGGATTGCGCCGAACCCGCTATCAACCGGCCCAGCAAGGGCATGATGGAAAAAGAGTAAAAGTCGTACACCGCCCGGAAAAGCGGGTTGACCGGCCGGGAGAACTCCAGGCACAGAATTTTACCCCCCGGTTTGAGCACCCGGTGCATCTGTGAAAAACCCCGTTTCAGGTGGGTGACATTTCGAATGCCGAACCCCACCATGGCCACGTCAAAGGTATGATCGGGAAAAGTGATCTGCTCGGCATCGCCCTGGACATAGGAGATATGCGCCAATTCGGGAAAGGGATCGATCTTGGGGCGCCCGGCCTCCATCATGGCCCGATTGATGTCATAAATCACCACCTGTCCGCGGGCGCCCGTGCGCCGTGCTGCCAAAATGGAGAGATCACCCGTGCCGCCGCACACGTCCAGCACCTTGCTGCCCGGTTCGATGTCCAACATTCGGATGGCGGCGCGCTTCCACACATGTTGAATCCCCATGCTGAGCAACGAGTTCATGAAATCATATTTGGGCGCCACCCGGTTGAAATGGCGCAATACGGCCTTGTGCTTCTCACTCTCGCTAAAGGTGCGGATACCGAAACGTGCCGTGCCGCTCTGCTCGACATGTTCATCCAACAGTTCTCGCCGCTGGCCGGCACCGAACCAGCGGGGGTCTTGCCATATCTTCATCCGTTATCCTTTTCATAGCTTGCTTGACGGACATTTAAAATGCACCAAGTAATTCATAGCTGTGCTCCTGCACAAAGCTGCATATCCCACAAAAGGTAAAAACAGCACCCCCGACACATCACCAAGTGTCATGGCTATCTCTTGTCCCCACTGCGCCAGCTCTTGAGGCCGCACAAATTTGCCATAGCTGTGGGTATGCTTGGGGACAATCCCCAACACAAATTCAGAGATCCAAATGACCAGCAGGCGGGAGAGCCAGGTTCGGTTCACCGTTGAAAAAAAGAGGTGGCCGCCCGGTCGCACAAGCTCAGCGCAGGTGTGCACCAGCAGCCGTGGATCCGGAACATGCTCAACCAACTCCATGCAGGTCACCACATCATAGGCGCCCGAATGCCCGTGGACCCAATCCTCCGCCGTGCTCTGCCGGTAGTCAATTCTCAGGCCGCCGTGTTCGGCATGGGCCTTGGCCACTACAAGGGAGGGCACCGCCATGTCAATTCCAGTGACATGAGCGCCGGCGCCCGCCATTGCTTCGGAAAGCAGCCCGCCGCCGCAACCGACATCGAGCACCGTTTTCCCGGCCAGCCCGGCACGCGTTCGCACATAGTCCAGGCGCACCGGATTGATCTGATGAAGGGCCTTGTACTCCCCGGCCAGATCCCACCACTTGTCCGCCTGGGCGGAAAATCGGGCAATCTCATCGGTATCGATATTTTTCAACGCTTGGGTCACCTATGGGTCTATCTTCTGTTCGAACCGCAACCCATCTCTAATAAAACAAATTGTGTCGCTATTCAAGGAAGATAGATCCGTCACCGTCTCCTGACCAGGAGCAGGGTGTTGCCAATCACCGTCAAGCTGGAGAGCAACATGGCCGTTGCGGCGATCAAGGGGTTGAGCAAACCGCTCATGGCGATGGGGATGCTGATGAGGTTGTAGATCCAGGCACAACCCAGATTTTGCGTCACTTTGGCGTTTACCTGCCTGGCCAGGGTGAAAAACTCTATCAACTGGGCGGGGTCGCCCCGCATCAACGTCACATTGGCCGCTTGTTGCGCCAGGGAGGCATCCCGGTGCACGGCCACCGAGAGCTCGGCTTTGGCCAGGGCCGGAGCGTCGTTGACACCGTCCCCGACCATCACCACCCCACGGCCTCGGGCCTGAAGCCGGACAATATATTCCGCCTTGTCTGTGGGCAGCAGGCCACCCTGGACATTGTCGATCCCTACGAGCTTGCCCACACCCTGGGTGGCCGCCGGGGTATCTCCTGAGATCAGATGAATTCCCAGCCCCCTGCCCTTCAATGCATCAATCAGCCCGGAGGCGGTTTCCCACACCCTGTCTCCAAAGTGCAGTGTCGCGCAGAGCTGATCATCCACGCCCATATACACTTGTGACAACGGTGCAGCAGCAGGGGCGGCCTCCAATTCCGGTTGCCTTTTTTGGGAGACAAAATCCCAGGTGCCGATCCTGACACTGCCGCCTTGATAAATGCCCGCCATGCCGTTGTGCGCTGTGATCACATCGTCCACCTTTGCCGGTACGATCCCCATCCCGGCGGCATGGTCCAGCACCCCACGCGCCACGGCATGATCCACCCCCTTTTCCAGTCCTGCCGCCACAGCCAGGACCTCATCCCTGTCCATCTCCCCATGGAGATCCAATTGTTCCAGGGACCACCGGCCATGGGTCAGGGTACCGGTCTTGTCCAGCACCACACCGCGGATGCCGTCCACCCGTTCAAACGCCTCGAAATCGCGCACCAGGATTCCCCGCTGACCGGCGCCGGACATGCCGGCTATACGCGCCAGGGGAATGGCGATGCCCAATGCGCAAGGACAGGCGATCACCAGCACTGTCAATCCGCGCACAAAAGCTTGCTCCCAACCCCATCCCAGCATATGCCCCCCCCACACCGTAGCCGCCGCCAGCCCAACCATCACGGGTACAAAAAGGGCCAACCATCTATCGGTGCGGCTCTCCAATGGGGTTTGCCTGGACAAAGCGGTTTCGATAGTGGAAATCATCTGGCCCAGCAGGGCGTGTCTCCCCACCCGGGTGGCCGCCACCGTGACCTGCCCTTTGATCAACCGGCAGCCGCTGGTCACGGGATGACCCGCCTCTATTTTTTTTGGCCGGGACTCACCGGTCACCGCGGTTTCATCCACCAGTCCCCCACCGCGAATCACCCGGCCGTCGGCAGGCACCATCTCACCGGCCACAATACGAAACGTATCTCCCGGGACCAACTGCTCCA
>JASFKE010000687.1:0-3139 GCA_050118795.1 Desulfobacteraceae bacterium
CCTCTCCGCTGAAGGCAGAATGACGGGAAAAATCCTATTGGCTGTCCCGGCGATTGTATTCTTGGCCATATATTGGCTGAATCCGGAGCATGTCGGTATGTTTATCGCCGATCCCATGGGGCAAACAATGCTTGGTGCGGCGCTGGTGCTGTTGTGTATCGGCGCCCTGGTAATCAAACGAATCTTAAAATTGGACGTCTAATATTTTTTTTGGGAGACAAGCATGATGATTGCAGATGAAAGTATCCCCATCGTAATCGCCGCGCTGGCTTTTGTTGTGATCTGCCTGCTTTTTTTAGGCATCACCATATTTTTCAGGAGAAGACAATATCAGCGTGAGCTGCTCACCAAGATCGGCTCTGAAGAAGATGACTGGACCATGTTCGATGCAGATCCGGCACCTATCGATATATCCCAGGGTTCAACCAATCTCTTCACCCGCTTCCTCGGCACCGTCGGCGCGAAGGTCAAACCCGGCCTGTCCGCAGACGAAAACGAGATAAATCTCAAGTTTCTTCGGGCCGGCATGCGCGGCCGTCATGTGCCATTCCAGTTCTGGGGAACAAAAGCGCTCCTGGCCGTCTCCCTGCCCACGGCCTTTTTCGTTATTGTGGCTCTATTTTTAACGGCCATGAATACCAACCATATGTTTATCTGGGGTGGCGTGTTTGCCTTGGCAGGCTTGCTGCTGCCGGATTTTTGGCTTCGATCAAAGACCAACAAACGAAAAGAAAAGCTCAAGAGAGCTTTTCCCGACGCCCTCGATCTGCTCGTGGTCTGTGTAGAGGCCGGAATGGGATTGGACGCGGCCATTAAAAGGGTCGGAGAAGAGATCAAGCTCAGTCATCGTGTACTGAGCGATGAACTGAACTGGCTGAACCTTGAGTTGAGGGCGGGAAAGAACCGGCAGACCGCCCTGAGAAATTTGGCCTCGCGAACGGATATCGATGACGTGCACAGTCTGGTGACCTTGCTGATCCAGACCGACCGGTTCGGCACCAGTGTGGCCCGAACCTTAAAGGTATACGCGAACAGTTTCCGGACAGCACGGTTTCAGAAGGCCGAAGAGCTGGCCGCCACACTCGGCACCAAATTGATTTTCCCCCTGGCGCTCTGTTTTTTCCCGTCCTTTTTTGTCGCTATACTCGGCCCCATTGTCGTTCAAGTGTTTCGCGTATTTTTACAGGATTAACGTCTATCCAAAAGGAGCAAAGAGAATCCATGAAAGCAATACACAATGCATCCGGTATGATACTCAAAGTAGCTTTTATACTGCTTGTCGGTATCATGCTCAGTGCCTGTGCCACAGGCAACAAAACAAGAAAAGAGCTGCCCGGGCATGCTGATTTAAAACGGCTGCACGAACAAAAACAAAAGGAAATTTCCGAAGATCCGGCACTCAATGTCAAACTTCCGGAGATGGGCGCAGCAGACTTTGAGGCTTTAGGGGATCGTTACCAGGGCAACAAAGATTATGCCATGGCCTTTATTCAGTATGAAAAGTCGCTGAAGCTGGAGCCTGACAACCTGCGGATAGTTTACAAGCAGGGCATGCTGTTTGTGAAAACCGGAAAGTACCCGGAAGCCATAGCCGCCTTTAAGAAGGTTCTGAAAAAAGAAGCGGGACAGGCAGCTGCCCATGAAGGCTTGGGCATGGCTTATTATAAGATGCGAAAATATAATAAGGCGGAAAAGCATTTCCTCAAGGCCGTGGCCCAGGAACCCGGACTTTGGAGATCGCTGAACTATCTGGGCAGGATCTATGATTTTGAAAAAAAATACGACATGGCCATAGTACAGTATAAAAACGCCACCCGTTTGAGGCCCCACGACGGTGCGCTTTACAACAACCTGGGCGTCTCACAATCCCTGGCGCGGCAGTATGGGCAATCCGTCCAGACCTTTATGCAAGCCCTTTACAATGATGGCCCCAAAGAACGGATATACAACAATCTGGGCCTTGTTCTGGCCCGGTCCGGCCGGTTCGCCGAAGCGCTGGATGCCTTCATGAAGGCGACCGACAGCGCCAAGGCTTACAATAATTTAGGGTGCATATACCTGGAAAATGGTGAATACCGGAAAGCGACCCAGGCCTTTGAAAAGGCCATTGAAGTGAGCCCGAAATTTTATACCCAAGCCAATGAAAACCTGAAAAAGATCCCGCTGAAAAAGGCGATCAAGTGAGGTGGATCCTGTACTATTTATTCTACTTGGCAAGGGCATAAATCTTGGGATGCGTGCACACCTCGTAGTATTTTCGTGATGTAACGCTTTTGGTTTTTAATGTGTCCGGATCCACCATTGGAATCTGGGCCTCCCGTATGATAATGCGCTGGTAACGGCCGCTGCGGGTAGGAAATTTGCCGATATAGAGATTGGATTTTTGGTTACGCGAATCGCTGACTTCACCTTTGAGCAGCTTCAGGTTTATCTCATGGGAAAGTTTTTCAAAAGCTGGGGCGCTCAATTCAATGCCATTGACATTGTACCGCATGAACAGATCATCGGCCGTGCCCGCCAGCTCCTCGTCGGAGAGCGTTTGAAACACATACAAGTTAAAGGGGCTTTTCCTTCCCGCAAGCAGTTTCCGTCCGGTTTTGCTGCACCCTGACAGGCGGTCGGCCTGGTTGATGGCCGATGAAATCATGATGCGGTTATTCCCGTCGAACAGAAATGTCGGTGTCTTATCAAGGAAACTGATGCCGATCCCCAACTCCAGTATCGGCAGCATATACCTTTTGCTTTTCTCATTGTAACGCTGAATGATGATCAACATATTCAGAGCGATACCACAGGCCCTGGCGACGCCATACCAACCACTGGGCGTATCTTGCCTTTCGAAAATCGACAGAATGATCGCATCGCCCTCGATAAAAATCTTCTGGGCGTCATACTCAGCCAAAATTTCCGATATGGGGTCGAAAAAATTCAGGCTGAAGTAGGAGGCTGGATTCAACCCTCGCTCATTCATCTGGTGGGTAATATCGGTTGAACCGCGGACATCTGCCTTAATGACCACATGATTGATGATGGGTGCCTTCTCCGCGGCGCGTTCGTGGGGCAGAAGAAATTCATAAAGTGTATTGTTCTCTCTGGAAAGGGCAACGACTTTCTCTTCTGTGGCCAGATGCACACGCTC
>JASFKE010000688.1:0-3137 GCA_050118795.1 Desulfobacteraceae bacterium
CGGCTCCGATAAAGCAATAGCGGCCAAGGGTTGTGCCACACACGATGGTTGCATTGGCACCAATGGTGGCGCCATGCTTGACCAGGGTCGGCCGCACTTGATCCATCTTCCGAATTGCTGCGCGCGGGTTGTAGATATTGGTAAACACCATGGATGGCCCGCAAAAGACATCATCTTCCAGGGTGACGCCTTTGTATACGGATACGTTGTTTTGGATTGTACATCCACGACCGATGGCGACATCGGGTCCGATGACCACATTTTGGCCGATGTTGCAGCGCTCACCGATCGATGTATGCGAAAGGACATGTGAGAAATGCCAGATCTTGGTGCCATCACCGATGATGACATGGTTGTCGATAGCGGCCGATTGGTGAACGAACACGTTTTCTCGATTCGATGGTTGCTTTACAGAATTCATTACAGCATTGTCCCTTTGATGCAAAAAGATACTGGTCAATTCAGAATGTTCAACAATAAGGGATTAGACCTTTCTGGGTGAATGCCGGCCACTTTCATATTGTGCAATTCACTGACAACCTTGATTGAAGTCCTGGCGTCTTCAACGCCGTATCCGCCGCCAGGCAAGATATCCTGATAGACCATCGTATGCAGGTCGGTAAAGCCACCTGAAAATTCAATTTCCTGATCGTCCACGGTGATTGATCGATAGGTGGGAGCCTTCCGCTTGCGGGCCGATGGCGGAAGATCGTTTTTATCCACCGATAGAAGCCAGCGCACATTGGCTTTTTCAAGAGACATAAATCCTGCCATTTTCCTCTCATCCGCGTAGTGAAGCTTCTGGTAGTCCATTGGCCCGAAAATCCACATGAGCATATCAAAAAAATGAATCCTGATGTTGGTGGCGACGCAGCCGGACTTGCTGCGATCACCTTTCCAGGAAGTCTGATACCATCGCCCCCGGGATGTGATGTACGTCAGATCGATATTGTATTTGTTCTTTTTTCCCTCTTCATCAATCTTCTCTTTCAGCTGGATGATGACCGGATGAACGCGAAGCTGCAAGATGTTGTAAATTCTTCCTCCGGACTCGGCTTCGATTTCGGCCAGCGCATCGAGGTTCCGTATAGTTTGAAGGTCAGTTGGGCTTGATTCAACGCATTGAGGAATTTTTGGTGGTTTGATGGCTCAGTCCCGAATAAGATGTCGATTATACAGACAAGAAGTTTTGCCGTTTTGACATAGCTCCGCACGGTGAGGTACATTACACCGATACGCAGAGTTGGCTGCAGCAATGCAAAAAAGCACCGGTAGAGCCATTTTGAAAAAAGATTCCCGACTATTTTTGTCGATGACTGAAATAGGGGGGTAGCCTAACCCTTTACTTCAATCATTATCCTATTGTGTTTCTGTATCTATTCAGCGGAAGAAAATTTATTCAGGTCAGTTCAGCCCAGAATGTAGAGATTTTGGTGTGGAAAGAGCGAAGAGTTCACGCTTTCCTTGGGAAGTGATGCTAAAGAACAAAAATGGAACCTGGTCGTCTTTAATATACCATTATCGCAATTGCAAGACTTTATTTTAATAAAAGATGAAATTACCCAAAAATATATAACTCATATGCTGCAAAGCTTTAAACCTTTTTTTCCTTCGTTTTCGTGCAGATATAGGGTTAAGGGTCCTGTCTGAGATACCGATACCTTATTCACTCCTTTGAATTTCAATGGTATGAACTTTGGGGCGGGTTTTTTGAGATTGTCGCCGCTTTTTGGCGGTGTTGATAGTGGTGGGTTTGGCAGGCTGTTCCACCATTGGCCAGACCGGGGTTCTACCGGAGGGTTCGGATATCGACCTGGGGGCCTGCTAAGGAACTATTGGCCCCCACCTTTTGGGGCAGTAGGGTTCCTCTAAAACCCAACTGCCCATTTCTCCATAAAAAAATGGCCCATTACCAAAGGGCCATTTAATTCGATAATATCTAATTGTTTGTCAAATCAATCCGAAAGTTTGGGCGGGATATCTCTTATTATAAATAGGTTATCTACAATTCCAGAAAATGTATCAAATCGATCCACTGCTATGCCCCAAGTGCCAGGGACCAAGGATTGAGCCTGTTTTATGCCATCTTATTTATGCAACCACAGGGGCTATGCAAGTGAATCCTTATTGATTGACAAGCCTTCTGAGACCATTTTGGGCTGCGCGGTTGCCAGGCCTTAAAATAAGGGCCTTTTGGTACTCCTCAGAAGCCCGATAGGTAATGCCCAGTTTCTCGTACACCCGGGCGATTGATATCCTCAGACCAGGATCGTCAGGTAGGCGATCAACTGCCAGCTGCATTACCGCCAGGGCCTTTTGCCAATTCCTCTGCTCAAAATAGTGGTGATAGATCCGCTGATAAAGTCCCGCGTGGGCTCTATCGCTGCGGGATTCGGCCCACATCGCTTTTCGATAATATTGTTCAACCCCCTCATCATCCGAGATCTCTTGAAGATACATGGCCATGGCCAAACAGGGCTCGGTTAAATCCGGAATGGCCTGCGCCATATCCGCAGCGCTCAAGCCCCATAAATCCATGCTGTCGATATAGTCGCGGGCATGCTTGGGATCCCGCTCGATGGCCACCCGCATTTGGTCCAGGCCCTCTTTATCTCGTCTCTTTTCAATCAGCCAGCCGGCATAGGCACTGTAACCGTCCGGGCTTTGCACGGCACGTCGAATGGCCGCCTTGAGCAATTGTTCGGCAAGAACAGGCCGCCCCGCACGACCGAGCAACCTGCCCAAGTCCTGCAGGGTTAACGCTGAAGTCGGGCTCAACCGCAAAGCTGACTGATAGTGGCTCACCGCCTGCCGCGTCAACCCGGCTTTTGCCGCTGCATCGGCACGCAAAAACGGGTAGAAATGATTCAAGGGCGCCAATATGGCCGCTGAGTGCAAGGTGCTCTCTACTATGTCATGCTCTTTAAGGGTAATCGCGTCTTTTGTCATAGTATCCAGCGTGTCCCCCAAAAATCCGTCGGCCATACCGACTCCGATGGCATAGCTCGATGCACAAAAAACGGTCGCTATGGCAATCAATTTTATAACCCGGTTCAATTTGAACGGCAAAGGCTTCAGCAGCAGAGGGCGATCGGTGGCACGCAGACGGGTATGGGCGGCAGCCACCAGCAAACTGA
>JASFKE010000689.1:0-3136 GCA_050118795.1 Desulfobacteraceae bacterium
GCCAATTGCTCTTCAAGGCCGGTATCAGCGGCTGGATCTTGGCGCTAGTGCCGAAAGAGGCAAACGCCAGCGAAAAAAAGGCCAGTGGTAAGGCAAAGCAACCGATAATTCTATTTTGATAGCGCCGTTCAACCACCAGATAGATCAGCCCGATGGTCCAGGCGAAAAACACCAAAGATTCATAGATATTTGAAAGCGGAGCGTGACCATAACCACCGCCCAGTTGATAGGACTCGTACCACCGCAAGGCAATACCCACGGAATTGCCGGCGCAGGCGGCGATGGTCACCCAGGTCGCCGCCTTTCCAACACTTGTTTTGAGAAACACCCAGGAGTAAATGTACAATAATCCTGCAAACCCATATATGAATGTTACAACGGATAACAGCAAAGAAGATTGAATCATGAGAATTCACCTATACTATTTTTTGATTTTACCATAAAAGCGAATATATCTTAATCGGCTGATTTAATATTAACACTGGCGGGCTGTCACAGCGCTAAATATAGAGAAATAGCATTATTGTTCGTTTTTCTCATTGAGATCCAGTGAGGCCAGCTTATCCACCAGCCTCTCCAGCTTGTACTGGAAACCGATTTTGTTCTTGTTTGATTTTCCCGAAACCATAACCGCCGTTTTTTTCCCCTTGCTCTGAATTTCGACCACAACCTGTTGGTGAGACATAAAAAATGTCACCATGCAACCCAGAATCATCATGATAAACCCGGCGTAAACCAAGCCCACTCCGGGATCCCTTGTAATTTGCAGCCCGGTGAAGTACCGCTGTTCAAACAAAGTCTCAGCTTTTGCCACCGAAATCACAACGTTGCCTTTGCGCATAGTGTCAAACCTGGGGAAATTAATGGGCAGCAATATCGGTTCGGGTTTTCCCCCATTGGGCGTAAGGGTGCCGTGCAATGCAGGGCCAACGGCCATCCCCCTGAATTCGGATTCAGGATGATAATCCTCAATGACAAATTGCCCCAGCGCTTCCGGAATCTCGACCGATTTGTTCAATTGGGTTTTGATATTATAGATCTTGCCGGATGCAGCGCTTTTAAAACCAAGCTCTATCTCTTTGGAGATATCCACGTCCGGTCCCGGACCATCCAGCTTCCCATAGCTGGACTGAAAGATATTGATCCCTTTGTAACGCAAAGGATCGTTGACGATGATCTCTTTTTGAAGGACAGGCTTGCCGTTTTCAATGATGGTAAGCTTGGAACGGAACTCTTTGGGGGCGCCCGTATCGTAGAACTGAACATCAAAGTCATCGCATCGGATGGTAAAAGGCAGTTGGATTGACCCGTTGGCAAAGCGTAACCGGGCAGTGCCCGAGGATTCGCCTTCGGCTATATTGGCGAACCCCTCAAACCCGTTTAACGACCCGACCAGGCTGCCTACTAATAAAATGACCACGCTGAGATGGACGCTGTAGACACCCAAACGGGTCCAGCGACCTTTTTCGGCTGTTATGGCTACCCCCTGGCCGGCGGACACCACTTTACAAAAGCCGAAATTCTTAGACAAATATGCAAAGGACCTCTCTTTTATCGGGTCGATACCGCCTTTTAGCTTAAAGTCCTTGCGGGATTTTCGCCTGCGATAATTTTCCAAATTAAATTTAGGATTCTTCGTAAAAATAATCTTTCCCGTTGTCTGGAGACGGTCGATTGAACAGATAATGATATTAACGACCAGCATGATGATCAGCCCCTGGAACCACCATGAATGGTACATGTCAAAAATATCCAGTGTGGAATAGACCTGGTAGAGAAAGGGGCCGAATGCCTTGAAATATTGGTCAGGACTTTCGTTCTGGGGGATAAGCGTCCCAATAATGGAGAGAACGGCCAATGTCAAAAAGAGAACCACCGACAGCTTAACAGACGCAAAAAATACCCATAAACCTTCTAAATAATTAGCTTTTACTCCATCATCTTTCATCATTCACCACTACCTTTAGTGCCAATGTGTTAGAGCGCAGCGCAGTGCACGGTCAGATCTTCATATCAGAACTGGTTATCGGTGGCAATGTCACATAATGGTTTCATAAACCTTTGCCCCACCGCTGAAAATATGGGTGAATTCGGCGCAGTAAAGCGTTGCCCCATGGATCACCAGGGGGCATTTCGAAGGTGAGAGGCATTTTTGGCCCCAGGTGCTCTACGCTATGATCATTACTCCAGTGATGCAGCCTTGCCCGGGGACAGCAAAATGGTCGCCGCATGGTCATCGATCAGATATTTCCGGGCCAACATCGAGATCTCTTCAACTTTAATAGCGGCATAATCCGACTCGAATGTGCGGGCCCAATCCAATTGTTCCGGGTGACGTGCGGCGCCGGTCATGACGGAGTTGAGCCAATATTCATTTTTTTGTCGAAGGTCCTTGATATAGGTCAAGGTTGGATCCAGGATTCTTCTGAATTCATCGGGATCGGCCTCCTTGGCGCCCAATTGTTTTGAAATAAGCCGTACTTCATCTATGATGGATTGGGCCTGCTCTGGATCCGCTTGTATGTGAATCTGGGTCATGCCGAATCCCTTGTATGCGCGAAAGCATCGATTGTATGCATAAGGTGAATAGGCCGCCCCCAGCTTCTCACGGATCTGCTGACGCAGTCGCTCAGAGTAAAGCTCGGCCATGATGGACAACCTGCGGGTCCTTTGAATATCCCAAAAATCCTCCGTGGGATACGCCACCACCACCAATGCTTTCGGAGTTTGGGTCTGAACCGTCAGTGACAAGGCCTCTCCCTGGGGAAACTTTGGACCGGCAACCGGCAATATTGTTCGCGCCCCATCTCTTTCCGGCAATGATCCCATATATTGGGTTGCCAACTCAATAACGCGATCGATATTAAAATCACCGACAACAGCCAACTCCATTGGTGTATGGCTAAGCTGCCGCTGCATCCATGATTCAATCTGATGAAGGGTTCGCTTGCGTAAATGCTCCAATACGGGTGATCCAAAACGGTTGTCTCCACCGGCCAGAAATCTCAGGCCCTCTAATTTCATCACACCATCAACACTTTTGGACAGGCCCCGGTACTCTTGTTCAAAACGTTTTAAAACCAACTGCCTTGCGTCTTCGCGGCACCCTGGATCCGTGACTGCTGCATGCAGCAGT
>JASFKE010000690.1:0-3135 GCA_050118795.1 Desulfobacteraceae bacterium
CACAACCGCCCGGGACACCGGCACCCGGGATTTCCTCACCGGAAGAGACCCCGTCCCGGGAATCCGCAGCCTTGACAAAAGCGCCGGCGTCGAGGCCGTCCGTAACGGATATGCCGATGGATAGCAACCCGGCCCAGGAGAAAGTCAGCAAGATTCAACCACAAGAAGATAGATTCGCCGATACGGCTGACAGTACCCCATCCGAACCGACAGCGGCTCAGCCTGCAACAGGCGCCGATAGAGGCAACGCGGGCTTCAATCTCCAGGTGGGCGCCTTTCGCAAGGAGACCAATGCCCTTGATACCATGGAAAAGTTATTAAAAAACGGGTATGACTCCTTTATCTTCAAGGCCACCGGCTCCCGGCAGCGCATCTGGCACACCGTTCGTATCGGCCGCTACAACAGTTATAAAGAAGCAGCCTCATCGCTTGAACGGTTCGTAGAGAAAGAGAATATCGTCGCGTTAGTCGTCAAAGCCGGTAAACTATAAGGGTGATCCCCATCGATTCTCAATGCAGTTCACGGGTTTTGTAGAACTCGATATCCGGCCACTGCTCCATGCAGTGGCTGAGCTGCCATTGGCTGGTGGTCAGATAGGTGAGGCTGCCTTCTGCATCCCTGAATAGATTGGCGGCATTGCTTTTTTCAAATTCGGCCAGCTTCTTGGGATCGTCGCACGCCACCCAGCGGGCCACGTTGTAATCCACCGGTTCGTAGACGGCATCGACGCGGTACTCGGATTTGAGCCGGGCCATGGTGACATCGAACTGCAAAATACCCACGGCGCCCAGGATATAGTCGCTGCCCATGGTGGGCCGAAAGACCTGAACGGCTCCCTCTTCGGAGAGTTGGATCAATCCTTTGTTGAGCTGTTTGGCCTTGAGCGGACTCTTGAGCCGTACACGTTTGAAGTACTCCGGGGCAAAGTTGGGGATGCCGCTGAACTTCAGCTCCTCTTTGTCGGTAAAGGTGTCGCCGATTTTGATGGTGCCGTGGTTATAGATGCCGATAATATCGCCTGGGTAGGCCTCAAATACATTCTCCCTGTCCTGGGCTTTGAAGACCGTTGCGTTGGCAAAGGTGATCTCCTTGCCGATGCGGTGATGCCGCACCTTCATGCCGCGGTTGTACTTTCCGGAACAGATGCGCACGAAGGCGATGCGATCCCGGTGGGCCGGATTCATGTTGGCCTGGATTTTAAATGTGAAACCGGCAAAGGATTTCTCGTATGGAGATACCTCACGGGTCAGGGCGGCCCTCGGTCCGGGGTGCGGGGCCATCTCCACAAAGGCATCCAGCATCTCTTTGACGCCAAAATTGTTGATGGCGCTGCCAAAAAAAACCGGCGTCTGGCTGCCTTTTAAAAAGTGGGCCATATCCAGCTTATCGGTGGCCCCTTCGATTAACTCCACCTCCTGTCGCAACTCTTCGGCCTGGCTGCCGATCAGTTCATCCAGCTTCGGATCGTTCAGATCCTTGATCATGATCCCTTCGCCGCCCAAGGTGTCGCGGCCGGCCTCAAAAAGATGGAGCTGTTTGTGGTAAAGATTATAGACCCCTTGAAAGCGATTTCCCATACCGATGGGCCACGACAGGGGGGTGCACTCCACCTGCAATTTGTTTTCAATCTCGTCGAGTATGTCAAAGGGCGCCAAACCGTCGCGGTCCAATTTATTGATAAAAGTGATGATGGGGGTGTTGCGCATGCGGCACACTTCCATCAATTTTTCGGTTTGGGGTTCGACGCCTTTGGCGCTGTCGATGACCATCAGGGCACTGTCCACGGCCGTCAACACGCGGTAGGTATCCTCGGAAAAATCCTGATGGCCGGGGGTGTCCAGCAGATTGATCTCATAGTCCCGGTAATTGAATTTCATCACCGAGGTGGTCACGGAGATGCCGCGCTCCTGCTCGATGGCCATCCAGTCGCTGGTGGCGTGGCGCGCCGCTTTTTTTGCCTTAACAGCACCCGCCTGTTGAATGGCACCGCCAAAGAGCAACAGCTTTTCGGTCAAGGTGGTCTTGCCGGCATCGGGATGGCTGATGATGCCGAAGGTTCTGCGGCGGTCGATCTCTTTTTGGTTGTGAAGGGTCATGGTGGTTATCTGTCTCACTCCTAAACTACGGATAATTTCGTTTCAGGGGGCGCACCCTATCAATCTCCGGACAGAATGTAAATACGAACGAATGACTTGTCGATTTTGACGGGACGCCAATTGTAAGCTTTATGGGTCAGCGTTTCAGTTTGACAAAGTCCGTCTTGAACCGCATCTTCACAATAGGACTCAAACCATGCGAACAGGAGCGGTATCCTATGCCATGGCAGACGATTCCCGGCCTCTGCGGAAAGGTTTATATTCCCGAATCTGTGCAAACTGTTAAGAAGCATCTTTGCGCAGATTGTTATGCATGTCAGAGCTGTGGCGAACAGAGGTGCCGGGTGTGCCAGGCGGAAAAAGGCGGGGGACGATGCGCCTGTTCCTCAGATGGGGTCGAGACGAACTTAAACAACGGCCTAAAATGTATAGCCGATGGAGAAGTGTAACTGGCCGTCGCTCTCGCCGGGCCTTGGATCGATTTTGTGGCCGTAAAGCAAGCCGATGGGGCCGATGGGGGTGATATAGCGCAGCCCCAGGCCCGTGGTCCACTGCCACTGGTCATCGGTGTCATCATCGCCCGACAGTGCTTTTCGAACGGTGCCGGTATCCAAAAACACCGTTAGATCCCAGTTTCCGATCAGCAGGTAGCGTGCTTCGATGCTTCCTGCCAGGGCCAGACGGCCACCCACTGGGTCATTGTCTTCGTTGAACCGCAACAGGTTTTCGCCAAACCCGCGTACATCGGTGGTGCCGCCCAGAAAAAAAAGTTGATCTTCCGGAATCTCCCCATCCACGCCATACGGTTCGATGTATCCGGCCAGGGCGCGACCGGCCAGGGTCAAACGTTGTTTGGGGGTGTAATAGGTGCGCAGATCCAGCTCGGTCTTGACGAAGTCGTCCAGGGAGCTGTCCAAGCCCTTGGATATTTCGACGGCCAGGCTGGCGAAGTTCCCCCGCAGCGGCCGGATAAACGAATCCCGCGAATCGTACTGGATGGCGGGCGTGGTGACCCAAATGGTTCTGGGTTCAAGGGAT
>JASFKE010000691.1:0-3126 GCA_050118795.1 Desulfobacteraceae bacterium
GACAAGGCGCCAACAAAGATAAATGTGCCGATGATAACCTTTTTAACCAGGATAACGCATTTATTTGCCATTGTATACACCTCATGGATTAATGCGGCCTTGGCGGCGGACACCATGGACACATGACCAACAATGTTGTGTTCTGCATCTAATCTAAGACCGAATATATTTAGGTCAACCTAAATTTTTAATCGGACGCCACGATATTGAACTGTATTCCACCTTAACTCTGACGCCCTAATGACTTTTGCATCGATGGGGTGAACTTCGATGGTTAACCTGGTTCAACATATATGTGGTCTGCGATATCCCGCCCGATGGTATGCTCAGTCGCGCTGTGCGGACCTTCAATCGAGATGGTCATGGGCCCATTTAGCGGCGCTTTGGCCAGCAGCCGGCCCGATGTACGGATGCCGATGCCCATACCCGCCAAAGCCCCGAGAAACTCTCCGGATATGGGATTGACTCTGAAGATGACAAAGTTCTCCCCCTCTTTGAGCTGTGTCAGTTGCCTGCAGGCGCGAATCGCCATCTTCCCCTCTTTGTCGGGGATAGGCTCGCCGTGGGGGTCGAACTTTGGAAAATCAAGATGCCGGTCAAGGGCCTCGGTGACACGCTGGGACAGGTGGTGCTCCAGTACTTCCGCCTCTTCATGGACCTCCTGCCAGTTAAGCCCTAAAGTGTTGTGCAAAAAGGTTTCGAGAAGCCTGTGCCGGCGTATGATGGAAAGGGCCCGTTTTTTACCGGCAGGCGCCAAACGAACCCCTTGGTGGTGCTTATAGGTAACCAGGCGGGGTCTCTCCTTGGACAAGCGCTGGACCATTTCACTGACGGTGGCCGCTCTGATGCCGAGTTTTTCGGCCAATTTGTTTGTCCTGGCGATACCGACCGTCTCTTCAAGCTCGTAGATCGCTTTGAGATAATCTTCCTGGGCTCTGGAGGCCATAAATGTTCCTAGGTGGCTCTTTTTTAGATCACAAAGAGCTTCTCGGCCTGTTCGAAGCCGTTGTTAATTTGCTGATTGAAGTTCTTGCGGCCCTCCTTGAAGACCTCTGCCCAGTTCTCGATGGCCTTGCGTCCTTCAGGCGGTACACCGGGAATTTGCTCCAAGGTTTTATTGGCTATACTTTCGAACTGATCCTGCATCAGCACCATCGCATCAAAGGCATTGTTGAACGTGGTTTGATAAACATCGATCATCTGTTTAAATATTTGTTTCCGTTCCATGGCGATCTCTCCTTATGGGGTAAAGGGTTATTGTGTGGCTGACTTATTTTGTCTCTTGAGCAGAAGTTGGCTTTTTTATTTCGGCGTCCGGTTTTTGAAGATTGGCAGGTGGGGCCTTTTTTACTTCAGCAACAGCTTGTTCCGGCTTGGTGGGCGCAACCCTTTTTACTCCGGCTACGGCTTGTTCCGGATGAGTGTACACGGTCTTTTTTACTTCGGCGGCGGCTTGTTCCGGCTTAATGGGCGCGGCCTTTTTTGGCTCGACAACGGCTTGTTCCGGCCCAGTGGGCGCGGCCTTTTTTGGCTCGGCAACGGCTTGTTCCGGCCCAGTGGGCGAGGCCTTTTTTGCTCCGGCAACGGCTTTTTTCAGCTTAGCGGACGCGGCCTTTTTTGATCTGGCAACGGCTTTCCTCGGCTTAGCGGGCGCGGCCTTTTTTGCCCCGGCAACGGCTTTCTTCGGCTTAGCGGGTCTGCTTCTTATCTCTTGAACAAAGTGCTTTTCAAAGCCGGAAAAGCTCTCTTCCACATATGTTTTAAATCGATCGCCCTCTTGCTTCAAGGTGCTCACCCAACTCAATATCGCCTGGCGCCCTTCGTCAGGAATCCATATTGCCTGGTTTAACATCGTGTCCACTGTCATGGCGGCTTGTTCTTGCAAGATAGACATGGCGCCATACCAGCTTGAAAAAGCGCCTTTTTGAAAATCAAGCACCTGTTTTGTAATTGGTTTAGCCTCCATCATCATTGTCCTCCTTTACAAACGCGGATGATTGTTGCAGTGCGTCATTTCTCTGAAAAGATTATAGGGCTCAATGTTATAGATACAAATAGTTTTGTCAACCATCAATATGATGCACTGCAACATTTATCACCCCGCCCGGTCGCAGGGGCAATATCGCGCAACGCTTTATCTTATAAAACACCCCCAACCTTGAATAAGACTGAAATACCACACCTGTCTTGCATTTTTCGATATTTATCCGGTATGATACGCAAAATGGGGTACCCTCCATGATGTACACCCCACAGCCGGTCTGAACAGACCTGATGAGATCCCCTGATGAGATCCATGGGTGATCTCAATTTGATAGATTTTGGCCCGACCATAGGCTTTTCAATAATGTTTTTGCCAAGGATAGCGTAATGAAAACCTTTTTCCAATGGCGCCTGGCTGTAATGATCTGTTTAGCAGTGGTTTCGATCGCCGGCATCGACCGGAAAACCCTGAACGCGCTAAAAGTCAGACACATCCTCAGAGAAATTGAATCGCACCAAACCGAACCCAATAGTAATAGCAAAGACCTGACAGCTGAAGTAACCCAGGCAGAACTCAACGCCTACATCGACCACCGCTTGGCTAAGGAGAAAAACCAGCCCATTGACAGCCTCAAAGTGGCGCTGTTGGATAAAAACCGTGTTGAAGGAAAACTCAAAGTCGACGGGGAACAGCTGAATCTAAGCCTTATTTTTGGCGAGCAGCTGGACTTTGATTTCAAAGGGGTTTTGCATACCCGAAAAGGCACCGCCCATCTCGATCTAAGGGCCCTGAAGCTGAACGGACAACCCGTCTCGCCGCAGATGCTCGATGTGGTGATCCGCACTGCCGCAATGGTGAACGGCGAAGAATCAGGCAGTATCAACGACTGGTATGAACTGCCAAAGGGGATCAAACACATACGGGTCCTAAAAGGGCGGGCGGTGCTCTATTATTGATCCATCTATCACTCACTGGCTATCACTGGCTATCACTGGCGATCACTGGCTATCACTGGAAGCCTGTGTTTTTCAGGCCATATCTCTATTTTTTCAAGAAGCGATCCGTTTTGGTTATTCAAATCAAATGAGCCAAACCGATGATTCAGGCAACCGGGTTATACAAATCGTATCCCATTGGCAATA
>JASFKE010000692.1:0-3120 GCA_050118795.1 Desulfobacteraceae bacterium
ATCATAGGGTTCGATTTGGGTGGTGACCCTGCTGCGATACAGCCCCAGGGTGTCATCAACCAACAGATTGCCGAAAGCGATCCAGTCGATTTGAGGATAGGCGACATGGTGAGCATTGAAATTTCCCGTGGCACCACCGAATTTGGCGGCAAAGGGGATCGCCTCTTGAAGGTCCAATTGGCGATTGAGCCGTTCCACAAAAACATAGAGCTCTTTGCCCAATCTGGTGGGCGAAGCGGGCTGACCGTGGGTGCGGGCCAACATGGGAACATCTCTCCACGCCTGGGCCCTGTCTTTCAACTCCGAGACCACTTGCTCCAGTGCGGGTTTCACAATCATCTGCCAGGCTTCTTTCAGCGCCAGGGGAACGGCGGTGTTGTTGATGTCCTGGGAGGTGAGGCCAAAATGGATGAACTCCTTGTGAGCCCCCAAACCCAGCAGGTCGAATTTCTCCTTGATAAAGTACTCTACGGCCTTGACGTCATGGTTGGTGACCTTCTCGATATCCTTGACTTTTTGAGCATCCGCCAAAGAGAATTCACGGTAGATGGTTCGCAGGTCCTCGAACCGGCTGCTGTCAAACCCCTTAAGCTGCGGCAGCGGCAGCCGGCACAGGGCAATAAAGTACTCAATCTCGACACGCACACGGTATTTGATTAAAGCCCCTTCGCTGAAATAGTCGGCCAACGGGGCCGAGGTGCGACGATAGCGTCCATCCACCGGGGAAACTGCTTCCA
Organism: Desulfobacteraceae bacterium; assembly: GCA_050118795.1. GTDB lineage: Bacteria > Desulfobacterota > Desulfobacteria > Desulfobacterales > Desulfosarcinaceae > JARRKU01. The sequence goes on from JASFKE010000692.1 coordinate 738, forward strand.
GAGAGCTAAATGTCATTGTACAGCCTTTCATTTTAGTCAGTTATTTAATTTTTGAGTTTAAGTACCATAGTACGAGTTTTATCTTGAATTGATGAATCCTATCTCCTTTCATGGGTCGAGCCAAGGCCAAACTGCCTGGAGCCGGACTCGCCAACCATCTGTCTAAGACGATGGGCCAGACGGGTATGGCGTTTGTGCGGGGTGTTATTTTTCACGGCCATGGCCATGGCTTGCGGGGTGCCCACCAATACCACCAATTGTTTGGCACGGGTAATCCCGGTGTAGATCAAATTGCGCTGCAGGAGAAGGTAGTGCGCAGTGGTGACCGGAATGATCACGGCCGGGTATTCCGACCCCTGGGACTTGTGCACCGAGATGGCATAGGCCAGTACCAGTTCATCCATTTCGGTGAAATCGTAGACGAGGGTGCGATCATCGAAACGTATGGAGGCCGTCTTGGTTTTGGGATCGATTACAGCGATTCGGCCGATGTCGCCATTGAAAACATTTTTTTCATAATTATTGCGTATCTGCATTACTTTGTCATAGAGACCGAACCGTTGATCACCACGGGCAATGTGGGCGTCCTGGGGATTGAGGGTTTGCTGAAGCTGCCGATTTAAATTTTCCGATCCCACCACCCCCCGGTGCATGGGGGTGAGCACCTGAATGTCGTCCACGGTGTCAAAACCAAAACGTCGGGGAATGCGTTGGCCTGCCAGGGTCAATATGGTGGAGAGTATTTTTTCCGGATCCTTCTGGGTGATAAAATAGAAATCACAAGGATCATCGGCTGGGACCGCCTCCAGGCGCGGCATTTTTCCGGCATTGATTCGGTGGGCATTCATGATGATATGGCTGTTGCGCGCCTGTCTGAAAATCTCACTGAGGGTGACCTGCGGAACGGACCTGGAGGCCAGAATGTCTTTGAGTACATTTCCCGGTCCTACCGACGGCAACTGATTCACATCACCCACTAGAATCAAGGTCGTCGTTGCCGGCACAGCCTTTAACAGATGGTACATCAGCACCGCATCGATCATGGAGGCTTCATCCACCACCAAAAGATCAACATCCAGCGGGGTGTATTGATTTTTCTGGAAACCGCCTTGACTGGGATTGTATTCCAGCAGCCGGTGTATGGTCTTGGCCGGCCGTCCGGCGGATTCACTGAGGCGCTTGGCAGCCCTGCCCGTGGGCGCCGCCAGCAACAACCGTGCATGCAGGTGTTCATATACACGGGTTATGGCCCTGACAATGGTGGTCTTGCCGGTGCCCGGCCCACCGGTGATCACCAACACCTTGGATGTCAGCGCTTTGGCAATGGCGTGCTGCTGCTTGCTGGCCAACTCGAGTTTGAACCTTTTTTGAATCCATTGGACCGCCTGCCGGGTATCGGTAACCGATGGGGAGCGTGGAGCGCCCATCAGCCGGTGCAGTTGCTCAGCGGTAAATTTTTCGCACTGGTAATATCGGCTCAGGTATACCGCTTGCTGTCCGGACGGCTCTTTGTGGTTCCCGTTCTCAAGGTCCTCCATGACGATTTTCTTCTCAGCGCATAATACGTCAACGGCCGCGATGATGGGCTCTCGCGGAGATCTTAGAATGGACTGACTCTTGGTGATCAGCGCCTCATAAGGGAAGAAAAGATGGCCCTCCTCGGCCAGTTGGTGAAGCACATAGAGGATACCGGCCTGCAGCCTTAGCGGGGCGACGTTATCATAGCCGAGTCGGCCGGCAATTTTGTCGGCGATCAAAAATCCGATTCCGGAAACATCATGGGCCAGCCGGTAAGGATTCTTTCGCACGATCTCTACCGCTCCCGGGCCGTATTGCCGGAAGATTTTGATGGCATAGGCCGGGCTTACACCGTGGCTTTGCAGAAAAAGCATGACATGCCGGCCCCCTTGCTGTTTCTCCCACGCCTGTTGAATCATGGAGATCCGCTTGTCCCCGATACCCTGGACCTCCGATAAACGTTCGGGTTGGTGTTCGATGATATCAAGGGTCTTTTCTTTAAAGTGCTGAACGATACGGCGGGCTGTCTCAGGACCGATGCCCTTAATCGGGCCGGATCCCAGAAATTTCTCAATACCCTCAGCGGTCACCGGTTGGCGGGTCTCGATCTCCATAGCTTTGAATTGCCGACCGAACTTGGGGTGTTCGGTCCATTGGCCTTTCATTTTTAAAACCGTCCCCGGCCCAGAGTCCACAAAATTGCCCACCACCGTGATCGATCTGCGGCGGCCGACCGGCTGCACCTGGGCAATGGTGAAACCGCTTGTATCGTCGCTATAGGTGATACGTTCAATCTCTCCCACAAGATCGGTCAAGGATCCCTGGTCATCATTGGCCATTGTTAATTTCGATGGGTTTAAGGTTT
>JASFKE010000693.1:0-3111 GCA_050118795.1 Desulfobacteraceae bacterium
CCGTTGCCCGAGCCGCTGGCGGGCGACAGCGAGATCCAGGAGACGCTATTTTCAGAGGCGGTCCAACCGCAGCCGCTGTGGGTTGCGGTAATCGTGACATCATAGGCGCTGCCGGCAGCAGCCACGGTTTGGCTGGTGGGGGTAATGGTATACGTGCAAGTGGCGGGATCCTGGTCGACGGTATGGGTTTGCCCGGCGATGGTGATCTGTGCCGAGCGCGCCGCGCCGGTGTTGGCGGCCACGGTTATACTCACCGTAGCGCCGCCCGTGCCGCTGGTGGGCGACAGCGAGATCCAGGAACTGTTTTCAGAAGCGGTCCAATCGCAGCCGTCTTGTGTGGCGGTAACCGTAACATCATAGGTGCTGCCGGCAGCGGCTATAGTCTGGCTGGCGGGGGAAATGGTATATATGCAATCGGCGGCATCCTGGCTGACCGTATGGGTTTGCCCGGCGATGGTGATCTGTGCCGAGCGCGCTGCGCCGGTGTTGGCCGAAACGGTATAGCTCACTGTGCCGTCACCGGTGCCGCTGGTTCCGGATGTGATTTGGATCCACTGGGCATCCGTTGAAGCGCTCCATGTACATTCACTGGCGCCACTCACGCTGACACTGCCCGTGCCGCCGCTCTGGGTAAAAGGCGAGCTCTCCGGTGAGATCGTGTGGGCGCAATCCGAAGTGGTGAAGCTTCTCACTTCCGACTCCGCGCCTACGTTGGTGTACGGATCTACCGCGGAGATCCTCCAGAAATATTGTGTAGACGCCGCCAGACCTGTGGGTACGTAAAAAGTGGCGGGGGTTATCTCCTCGATGATGATGGATTGAAAATCGATATCTTCCGCCACCTGCAACAGGTATTCATCGGCATTTTGAACAATTTCCCATTCAAGAGAAAAGGTGTTGATATCGATCTGGTCGCTTTCGTCAGGGGTGGCCAGGTTGGAAATGAACAGGTAGGTGTCAACGACCACACTTTGGTTTTCGCCGGCGTTAATCGTGACCCCTGAGGTCTCACCGTGGTAACGGACATCGCCGTCGGCATCTTCAGCCAGCACCACAAATGTTCGATCCTGGCCCGCCGGAATACCCTCGATGGTGCCGCTGCGGGCCGTGCAAGGCCAGGGCTCGCCGGTTACCAGCAGGTTGCCCGAAGCATCGTAAACAGTGCAAATAATATTTTCAACACCACCGGCCTCACAATCCAGAGAGGCTGCCCGTATGACCGCTGAATCCTGTTCGTCGGCTGTCTCGTGCCAGTTGATGGTCAAGGCCGTCGATGCGGCCTCAGTGCCGGAAACCGATATGTTTTCCGAAGACCCGCTTCGGTTTTCATCATCACAGCCCGGCAGGAGCAGTGTCAGCAAAAGAGATAAGAGCAATACGAAGAGCCCGCTTAATTTTTGTCCATAAATGATTCCAGGCTTTGTCATCACAACCCTCCAAACATTGACGCCGTTGTACAAGAAATTATCAGCAGTCTGCATACCCCCGAGATATCAAACAATATCAATGGGGTTTAGTCTCCGTTCATGATGTTCATTCAATCTGATAGATCCCTGCCCAGCGTCTCGATGATTTGGCAGGCGATCTGTTTTTCCATGTCGTAAAACTGTTTCAGCTCCCATTCGGCCTTCCGGATGATGATGCCGGCCTCGGAGTCGGTATCCACCAGCGTTGAGGCAATGATCAGCCCCTCTTTGTTTTTCATACCTGCCGGACTGCCGGTGGCCGCTTGTCTGGCGCTGTGCAGCCTTTCCGCCCGGGGCTCGGTTTTTTGAATCGACCAGGCCCAAGGTGCCCGGTTTCATCTTCGTATGATTTTTAGGGATTGTATGGGAGTTCTCGCTTATGAGGGGGATTTCGAGGTGCTGTTGCCAATGGGCGATGGCGCCGGCTCGACGGCTTTGTTCCGGATTGATCAGCCCCAGATATAAGGCCGCCGCTGCCGGACTCTGCTTGGCCTTGGTGATCTCTTTTCGCCCATATAGAGCCTGCGTCTGCTGCACCGGTGTTTGTTTTTCACAGGCAGATGGTCCCGGCGTCCTTTGGGTCGGGGCACAGATGCGCAAACCCGTGGTGCCGGAAACAAATACCACCATGCAGCAGATTATCACCACCGCAACTATCTTCAATAGACGCGGTTTTCGGCTCAAATTTAGAGCCATGGCATCATCCTCTCTGTTCAGGTCAGCTGCGTTCGAAGATTCGACCGGTTGATCGAAACAATCACAGTTCAGTACAATTCAGGATAATATAGATGCCTTAGTCCTCAGGACCATGTCAGAGCCGAAAGGCTCTTCCAATGCACTATATAACTTTTCTTTCACTTTAATGCCAAAATGGCCTGTGATATTAATGGAAGCAAAAACCATGCACAGATTGGAAAAATTTTTTATGGTGGGAATTCAATGTGTTGCGTGGCTGTCTCTAAATACCGTTTTTCTCAATATGAATTTTTTTTCCTAATTACAGAGAATCTTTTTAATCAATTAACACAGTCCGAAAAGATTATCTGCAAGCCGGTATTTACGACGGATCCGGGCGATACCCGATGTTGGTGGGGGAATCTGGATGCCTTCCCCCTCTGATGGTTTGGAGCGGGAAGGCATGCATGGTCTTGTTTTTACCCGCTATTGCGCCAGCTTTTTTGTGATGCCGGCAATGTGGCGACCTTGGAAACGGGCCCCGTCCAATTCATTATCGCTCGGCATGCGTTCACCTCCGGTGCCGGCAATGGTTGAGGCGCCGTAAGGAGAGCCGCCGGAGATTTCGTCATTGCGCATTTGCCCTTGAAAGGCATACGGCAGACCCACCACCACAAAACCGTGATGCAGCAGGGTGGTATGAAATGAGAGGATGGTCGACTCCTGGCCGCCGTGTTGGGTGGCGGTGCTGACAAACACGCCGCCGACTTTGCCGACCAGGGCACCGGTCTGCCATAGCTGGCCGGTGGCATCCAGGAACTGACGCATCTGGCCGCACATGTTGCCGAATCTGGTGGGCGTGCCGAAAATCACCGCATCGGCGGCCGCCAACTCCTCTACCTTAGCCACCGGCACATGAGCAAATGCTTTTTGGGCATCGGTGGCGCCCATTTTATCCAGGACGTCTGCG
>JASFKE010000694.1:0-3103 GCA_050118795.1 Desulfobacteraceae bacterium
TTCGGGGAGGTTCGCACCCTTTTTATCGGTTTGAGCACTGGTGCTATCAGGATTAAAAAATTTTTGAATTGCACCCGTTATCAAATCCGTCATTTTTAACTGATCGGCAATTGATAACGGATACAACGTCAATTGTTCCAGCTCGCGAATGCCTATTTCCTCGCTTCGTATCTGAGGATTCATTTTACTAGTCACTTAAAAACCTCCAAAAAATTAGATATAAGGGTTAAGAAGATTCAGCTCAGTTTGTTGCCCAAACGAACCGGCCCAGCGGCCCGGCATCTGAACTGCCATCCCACACAGCGTTTCCGGAAGCATTATTGGAGCTCGCATTCTTGGATTTAAAAATGATCGGAGGCGCAGCGGGATTTTCAGCTTGGGTATCGAATTCAACGCTGGCTTCAGCCTGCGCCCGGGGCAATACGATGGTTAACGTTTTCGTTGGATCCGGAAAAGTGTAAACGGCTTCAACCCGGACATCGGCCGGTTGTGTCAAGCCGCCGATTCCGAAGGACCCGCTATCCGGATCTGAATAGGTGGTGTCGCCGCCGGCACTGGTGTAAAAAACATAGGTGTCATCGGCGGCCCATGTCCCCGTGAAAAAACTGGCCGGGATGGAAAAATAGGTGTCACTGTTATCGTCCACCGGCGCCATAATCGCACTCAGAGCCGTAAAGTCATGAACATGACCCGTCTTTTTACCAAAAATAGAGCCGGCCGCAGAACCTGTGAACACAACTGTCCACTCGTCAGCAATGGTCTCGTCCGTGGCGGTGATGGACAAATCAGTGTCTCTGGTACCAGAATCTGAGTTAATGGCAACGTCCATGGTCACGGTTGGCGTAACGGATGCCGTGGGATCGAGCCCGCGCGCGATCGCCATGTTGTATGGCGTGATCTCTTTGAAAGCACATTCGATTTGAGCAGATTCCCGCAAGGGAATAGAGCCGTCTTCATTCAATGGGAACCCGGACTCTTGAACAAAATATTCAGTGCTCCCCATATACTTGGTATTGGCCAATGCACCGATACTATGTTCCGCGGTCAATACCGGCGCGATACTGGCGATATTGGCAGCGCATTCACCAACCCGAATTTGCATTAATCCAATAGCCCATGCTTTGGCGTTCTTGGTAATCGGCCCACTTGTCATTTGAAATACCTCCTGTTATGGATGAATAACGTGCATGCTATGAACTGACGATAATATTCCAGTGGCCACATTTTTTACGAAAACACTTCATTTCAACCCTGCCATGGATACGCATTTGAACAGGGGCACCATTGGGTTGATCCCGGCCACTTCCGAAAACGAACTCTAGCGCACCTCCCTTCAGGCGCCTTAAAAGTTTGTATTTACACTTTTGGCAGTAGATCCATTTAAAAGAGTCTCTTATGCCTTGGCTACCCAGATTATTTTGCATGTCAACACCTGGTATTTGGTATTATCCGGACCGGACATATCTTCAGAGTCAATGACGCTATCGACCAAAAGTGTACCGATCGAGACCCATGGGTCATCGGATACATCATAAAAATCGATCCGCCGTTTCCCATCCGGTTGATCCTTGTCCGTCATTAAATCAAAGACGATATCGGACATCTCTCCCAGCAGATCGCCATCCAAATCTTGCCGGGTGGCACATATGATCTCCGTTATAAAATCTGACAGCCCTCCCCTTTTCATGGCGCCGATTTTAACCGAAAACCATTGGGTCAAATCTTTATTCTCTTCATTGGGTAATGAATATCCGAAATCAAAGAAGATTTTTTTTGATTGTGCGGTCTCAATATTGTCTATTAAAAATTTCTTTATAGACATTCTGGCATTGTTACGGCTTGCCGTCGGATCCATGGCCATACTATTTATACTCTTTTTTTAATTCTTCGATATATGGGTAAAATTGGGTGGTAAAATATTCCCACGCTTCAATTTCTTGTTCTGTTTTCCCGGGGCCGCCTTCACACATATTCATTGCCAAATACAATTTTTCTATCTCCTCACCGCTAAAAGCTGTGAGAATATCAATTCGTTTAACCACCACATCAACGGTTTCAGGCATATATTATCTCCAACCATACCGGATTTTGCCCAGTGAACGTGAAGCTCTGACCTTGTATCCGGACTGTCGATACTCTTGCGCTGTCGGACCGAACACCGGTCTTGCCGGGTGCCTGTTGAGACCATGCTCCATAACCTTGGCATACATCGCTATCGACTTTGCAGCGCCTTTTAGTGATCCTCTTGTGCTGAACCAGGATTTTCCGCCACTATCCATGGCGCCGGCCGGGATCCCGCCCATCCACCCGTCACTGGTTCTGAAAGCAGATATACTTTTGAGCAGATCGCCATATAGTCTCCAGAAGTGAGATCCACTCAACATGTTCTGAGTCTTCCATTTTGCATAACGCGGAGAGTATGGCTTATAGGTAGTTGCAAATTTTTGAGTCAATATATTTTGAATGACCAAATTTTTGTAATCAATTGAACACTCATATGGAAGCTGGTTTTTTTGTATCGTCACAATGGCATCAATACGATGTAACGCCTGTACGATTCTGAACAGATCACTTCGATTTATGTCAACTTTTAAAAAACCACCCACTGACCCAAACCTCTGGTATCTTCTCCGAGTGTAATCAAATCAACATTATCGAACTTCCTCAATGCTATTGATTCTACACGATAATATTCATTTGCGGACACTTGAAATTGATCACCGATCTCAATGCCGGCCCAATGTGACACATAACAGTCGATGACCTTTAAAGATGAATGGCCGACATCTCCATCTTCATTTAATTCATTGCCATATTGATTTTCTGTTAAGAGTGCATAGCAAGGGCTTATACGCATATACCAATATTTCTTGGCCTTATAATTTACTTTCGCATTAGATGGTCTTAAAACAACTCCGGCCACATTGCATTTGTATAAAACCGCGGAATAGCTATAAGCAGTCCCTTCAAAATTATTCGCAGTTTTGTTCATCACAATGAATTGTCGGCCATCTTCGACCATTTCAATGACATCACCGGGTATGACTGCAGTGTCATATGCAAGTGCTGCCTCGACAAAAAATTCGCGGATAAATGGCTTTGT
>JASFKE010000695.1:0-3095 GCA_050118795.1 Desulfobacteraceae bacterium
AATCGTCTCTATAAGCTTTTCCTTTGTCATAAGTATCTTTTATAAATAAGAAGCGGGCGATAAACAACCCGGAATTGCCGGTTTAGAAAAAAGAATGTGAAAAACTTCCATAGGTTCGATATTTTTGCTTACAGTAGTAAAGGACTATTTCGTTCTTTCTGCCTAAATCGGATACAGTCCCCCAGAATTAGGTGTTGACAAACGCCTCCTCTGTCATCATGTTCACTTTCGTAAAACTAAAGTTCAAATCCTCGCTTGCCGCTCCGTGTTGTTCGGTTTTGTTTCGCAGAACGTTATTTCACTTCAATTGCCCACTTAACACGCTGTATCTCAGAGCAGTTGCTGAACATTGAGTGGACTCTTCCGTTTAAATAATAATCATACAATAGATTTAGAATTATCGGCTTGATGCATAAGTGTTGCCGGGCGCTTGGCACCATTTGCCCCCGTCATACCCTTTTAATTGCATTAGGAGGATGTTCATGAACAACAGCATAAGTGCCACCAACGGTATTATATTGTTGGTGGAAAAATGCCGCAATGAATTCCGACGTCCTGACTTTTCTTCGTCCATTTGCATCTGCAAAACCAGCCTCTCCACCTTGCTGGGGGCCATGCGGCTGTGCACAGCCTCCCCCACCAGGGCCACCGGCGCCAGAGCGCAGCACCCCACCCAGGCCACCGGCTCAATGCTGAAAGTGCGGTCCGCCGTGGTCTCCCCTTCCCGGATCTCCAGCTTCCGCTCGAAATTTTCGAGAATGATGTCGCCCCCTTTCACATGACAGGCGGTCCCCATGCAGGCCTTGATCCGGTGCCTGCCCGGGGGTGTGAAACGGAACTGATTGTAAAAGGAGGCCACCCCGTAAACCTCGGACAGGGAGAGGGCCAGATGCTTCGCCACCAGGGACAGGGCCTGCTCGGGCAGGTAGCCTATGGTGTCCTGGGCCAGTTTAAGCAGGGGGACCAGCCGGCCCCGGTCCCCGGGGAAACCGTCCCGTCGGGCCTCCAGTGCTGCAAGGTTGGCCCGATCCTCATCCGTAAACGGATGGGTTTCGCTCAGGCCGTTTTGCATTGCGCCGCCAGCTCCTTGGCGAATCCCCGTAGAAAGCCGTGCAGTCGGTCCGCCCGGTCCGGGCCCACCACCACGTCCCATTCCGGTAAAGCCTTTTCGAGGTCGCCCTTCAGGGGGGCGTTTCGTTCCGAAATCACCAGGATCCGGTGATCCACCCGCTCCTCCAGCCGGCAGTCACGGATGAACCGGGCTGTGGCCCCGGCGTCGAAGTTGCCCTTTTGGGTGCTCTGGTGGCAGCGGCGGCACCAGCACATGACGTCCGGCTCGCTGATCTGCTCAAAGCACAGAAACACCGGAGTCCGGGCCGCCTCCGCTGCAAGGGAGAGATTGTAATATGTCAATGCCCATGACGAGGCCAGAAGCACGGGGGCATGCCGGGAGGGATCGCCCATGTCGTAAACCCCCGAGGGCACCATGTGTGGCGTTTCGGGATCGCTGAACAGGGCCGCCCTTTCCAGCAGCAGGGGAAAGAGGCCCTCGCCCCCGACATCGGAAAGCACCGCGATCCCCGCTTTGCTGCATCATTTTTATTATGAAAAATACAATCGCTTCAGCGCGTTTGGATCAATACCTGGAGAGATCGGCCCGTGTCGGCATCGACCGCTGAGTCCTGTTCGGGGCCTTCCACTCCGATTATGGTTCGACCAATAAGGAGGTTGGGTAGATAGTGGCGTGTCATCCCGGCCGGTTTTACGGTTTCGTCTTTGGGGATATCGCCGATGGTCAGGGGGCCGTCCCCCACACGATGCCGGAGGATATCCAGAAACAATCCCAAAAGCTGAATATTCCTGATGGGTTCTATATCACGGACATCTTCACGCAAAATGCGATCAAAGCGCTCCCTGCGCCAGCGCCGCGACTGTCTCGTATCGCCATCCAAGAACGGTTCGGGTAAACCGCCAACGGTCATCAGGCGATGGTAGGCTTCTTTGGCAGTAATACCTTTTGTGTGAGATATATCACAGACATTGTGCCCGGAAATTGCTTAACCAAAAACATCCACAATATATGCCAGGGAAAAAACGTCGATTGAATACAGGAGGATGATATGCTGACAGAACTCCAAAAAAAAGCCGCTCAGGCAATCGTAAACATTTTTGAAACAGGAAAACCACAAGGCGAATATGGCAAGGTAACCCTTCTACCTGATGATCCGGGGCATCTCACTTACGGCAGATCCCAAACAACGCTGGCCAGCGGTAACCTTTTTCTATTGATCAAGGCGTATACTGAAAATGACGATGCGCAGTTCGGAAACGCACTGTCACGGTATCTGATCAGATTGGCCAACCGGGATACGACACTGGATCATGACAGGCGACTGCGGCGCTTATTACGCGAGGCCGGCGATGATCCGGTGATGCAGGATGTCCAAGACGAATTTTTCGACAGGGTATATTGGTCTCCGAGCCGGAAGATTGCCGAGATAACCGGCATTTCAACCGGTCTGGGGTCCGGCGTGATCTATGACAGCAGGATACATGGTTCCTGGGCACGCATGCGGGACCGGACCATCCATCGGTACGGAACCGTAGAAAGCATCGGAGAAAAGCAATGGGTTGTAAATTACGTTGCGGTGCGCAAAGATTGGTTGGCAAACCACTCAATTCGAATCCTGAACAAGACGATCTACCGCATGGAAGCATTCCAGTCGCTGATCGGCCAGGAAAAATGGGGTCTGGAGCTGCCATTTTCGGTCCGGGGCATCCGTATCGATGACCAAGTCCTCGGCCAAAAGCCCGTGCGGGCCTCAGCGCAGGATGTGGAAGAACGGTTGCTCTATCTGCAGTCACCCCATATGAGTGGAGATGATGTGCGGCAATTGCAGCAGGCTTTGGCGAATGCCGGATTGGAAGTTGAAGTGGATGGCATATTCGGACAACTGACAAGCGAAGCCGTAAAAAAATTCCAGCAGCAAAACAACCTGACCATCGATGGTATCGTCGGGCCTGCCACTGTCGCAGCGTTGGCGATTGAATAAAAACTGTTAGAGGCAATTCGGGCAAACACTTTATTTTTGCGC
>JASFKE010000696.1:0-3095 GCA_050118795.1 Desulfobacteraceae bacterium
TTTGACATTTGGGCTTTGACATTGGGATTTGAAAGTTGTGGTTTTTGTTGGCTCAGGAAGCATCAATCAGATTTTACCCCCTCAATAGAGGCTGTTCGATGATGAAGGGAGAGCATTGTGGACAGAGCACGTTTTGACGAGTACATCCGGCGTTTTAACGAGGCGGATCCCACCGCCTTCGATGAATTTCTCTCGCCGGACATGAAAATGCTAAATGGCGCCCTGGAGTTTCAAGGCATCGAAGGCATGCGGGATCACTACGAAAACAAGATATGGCCCTATTTCGTCGAGAGCCTGGAAGTCCTGCAGTTTGTGAGCAGCGAAACCGTTCTGGCGATTCAAATGTGGGCCAATTTTCGCGCCAAAAAGGAAGCGGACACGCTGTTCGGACACGTCCTTCCCGGCGAGCAATTCGATTACCGCGGGCTGATCCTGTACGAGATTGCCGACGGCAAGTTCACTTCCATCACCGTTGCTTACAACAGCTTCACCAACACAAAAGTAAACGGCGACGTCATCGATATCGGTATGCCGCATTGAGGGTCGCCATGACAATGACAAAACTGGTCATCATCCATCATCTTGAAGAACCCAACGATCTGCCGGCGCTGGAAAGATGGTTCCGGCAGCATCACTGCCCGGAAGTGTTAAGCCAGGTGCCCTGGACGGTCCGCTATGTGATGTATCGGGCGGTGCCGCCGCCGCCCGGCGCCGAGGCGTTCGGCCATTACAACTACCGGGTCCATGAAAACTGGGTCAGCAATGAACGAAGAGGCGTGAAGGGATTGCTGTCGTTTACCCCCCAGCCCGGGAAAATGAGCGCCATTGTGGTCAATGTGCCGGCCGAACCCACGGAAGATTTCCTGGGCGCCGGTCTGCGCCACAACGAAAAGACCATTTTGCGCTGGTTGATCGCCTTCCGTTATCCCGACGGCGTTTCAGAAGAGGAGGGCGAACAGTGGTATCTCAATGTCCACGCCAAAGAGGTCTGCTCGCAACCCGGCCTGATCCGGTTTTTCAGCCACAAGGCCATCCCGTCCGTTAAGCCGTCGCCACTGCCTTCTTCAAATGCGCAAAAGCCTTTCATGACGCCCTCGCCGCTCTTTTCTAAAACGTGGCACCGGGTGACGGAGCTGTGGTACGAGAACAACAACGGCTGGGAGGCGTCGGTGCTGAAGCATCCGCCGCGCTATACCCGACCCGACTGGGCGACCCATGACGGGTTTCCGTTTCTGGTGCCCGGTGAAGAATTTATCTCCACCTTCATCCTGGAGCATCCCGACCAGGACATGCTGCGACACCACGAGCATCTGATGTTCTAACTAGTGCCCATCCATAAATGGCATCCCCGAAAAGAACTCGGGATCTGCGACTTGCGGAACATCCCGTGCTTCCTACGGGGCGGCCCAGACCGGCGTTCTCGCGTTACGGACATCCCTTTTAATAATAGCAGGGACTTTGTGCCCTTATTGCCCACACAAGCATTGTGTTCATGCGCTATATGTTCCTTGCTTACCAGCACCGTACAACCGCTGATCATCGCAACTAAAGAGGAGATAGAAATGAAGACACATCGAAAAGTTGGCTCTTCACCCGTATCACTTGTCGCAGTTTTTCTCATTCTGATGTTTGTCATGGTTCTTCCCGCGGCAGCGAAGAAGTCGGAGCCGAACCCGAAATCCCAGAATTCCAGTGTGACATATCAGACAATTCCAATCACCATACAGATGGAGGCGGGGAACACCCAGTGGAATCCATGGACCAGCGGTACAACCATTGTCGCCGGTACCGGTTGGTTTGCCCCCTTCGGCAGATCCGATTATCATTACGGCTTAGGGTATGCCGAAGCCCAGAAAGACGGGGCCGCACCCAAGCCGGCTTTTATGGACGAGTCCTGGCTCAGCGCTTATCCCACCAACAATCTTTGCATTTACCATTTAAAGGACGGGGACATTTATGCCTACGACGGCATTATGGGGAATGTTTTGCCGGCGACAGCAGATGGAAAGGGCGATTACCTTCTTGAAGTCATTGTCGGCGGTACGGGGAAATATCGGAACGCAAACGGTATCCTGCTCGGGCGGACCGTGGGAAGGGGTACGGCGAGCATTCCTTCTGTCGGTGGTGTGAATGGGCCGTTTCCGCTGCCCCCGGTCATTCTCAAGCTCATGGAGGGGTATATAAATGTTCAGGTGAGAGCGTCAAAACACCCGTCAAAACACCATCCGATGCTTCCGGCGATCGGAACGAAGAATCCCCAGATATGGCCGAATGCAGCCGATGCCATGGGAGACGGCTATTTGATCCCGATTAATATTGAAATGGCGGCGGGAAGAGACCAATGGAATGCCCATGACAGCGGCCAGACCATTATCGCCGGTACCGGCTGGATCGAACCGTTCGGCAGATCGGATTACCATTACGGGTCCGGATACGCCGAGGCGTTGACTAAAGACGGCGATAAACCGGATTTCATGAACGAATCATGGCTGAGCACCTATCCCACCAATGATCTATGTATCTACCATCTGGCGGAGGGAGATATTTATACCTATGACGGCATCGTCGGAAACCTGATTCCCGAGAGTGACGACGGAAAGTCCGATTACATCATTGAAGTGATTGTCGGCGGCAGCGGCATTTATAAAGGGGCAACGGGTATGATACTCGGTTACACCTTCGGCAGGGGAGATGCGGAAATACCTGACGGCCAAACACTGAAAATTCCGCTTCCCGATTCCATCATTAAACTAATGGAAGGCTATATCATCATCAAATAGGGGTGGTTCCATTACTTGTCAATCAGGCAATGCAGACCCTGGCGCGGTGCCTTTCGGATTCCGTGATGATGCTGTAGGGCCAGTTTAATCTGGCGGTTAATTGCTCGATCAGCTGGAGACCGAGGCCAAAGCCCATATCCTCAGAGTTGCCGTTTTCTTTGGCCGTGTCATTGACAATATCCACCGTGCCGTTTTGTTGGGTGATGCGGATGGTTCCACGCCAGGTGTGTTGAAAGGCGTTGCGAATCAGATTGTGGATCACGATACGGGCCGGAATCTCGGCGACCCGGACGGTGTGGGGGGCTGTTTCGATAA
>JASFKE010000697.1:0-3092 GCA_050118795.1 Desulfobacteraceae bacterium
GTCCGGTCTGGCGGCGGTGGGATTGAACCTGGTGCTCTATCTGTCGATGCCCCATTTGATGGACACGTCGCCATCCCGGCCTTCATTCTATGAGGTGGCCGACTATGCTCAAGCCGGCCGCTGTTTCGGCCGGGGCTACGAAACCGCCCAGGAGAAAAAATCCGTTCATATCTACTACAGTGCTGTCGCCTACTTCATGGCCGGTGATCACCGCCAGTCCATCGCCACCTTCGATCGGCTGTTGGCCAACCATCCGGGCGCCCTGAAGCCGCAATGGAAAGAGAATCTGGTGCACGCCCTGATGGCGGCCGATCTGCAGCGACGGGCGCTGCCTTATATTCGAGAGTTGGCCGGTATATACACCGGCGACAAACAGATCCAGTGGCAGGAGATTTTGCTCTATCAATACGTCAAGCTCGATATGCGTGTCGAAGCTTTGGCATATGCACGGACGCTGACCCGCCGGGCGCCGGCCATGGCAAAGTGGTGGAAGGCCCTGACCCACATTCAGCTCAATGACGGCCGCTACAAAGAGGCCCTGGCCGCCTTGACCATATACTCTTTCCTGAAGCCGCTGACCCTGGATGAAAAAAAGCTGCTGGCCGATCTGAACCTTCAGCTCGGAATCCCCGTCAAGGCCGCCCCGGTATATGAAGACTATCTGCGGGAGAGAACCGATAAAAAGCTTTTGCAGCAACTGGCGCTGGCCTACAGCCAGCTGGACCGGCCGGAGATTGCACTGAAACGTATCGATACCTTTCAGATCAATCCCGGGGATGTGGATCTCATGCTGTTGAAAGGGCAACTGCATTATCTGCTCAAACAATACGACAAAGCCGCGGCCGCATACCGGAAAGCAGCCCAAATCAAAGGCAAACATGTGGGCCGTGCCTGGTTGATGGCCGGATACGCCGCCTGGCAAATGGATGATATCGCCGCCAGCAGAAAAGCCTTTGCAAAAGCCAGGGCCCACGATCGGCAAAAAAAAGCCGCCGCTTCGGCGCTGAGGCAGTTGGCCCGATTGCCGGTTAAAGGCTCCCAACCATGAAACAGTAAGGAGTCATCAAGTTGTTCGACACACAAGACCTTGTCAAAATAGCGACCTGTCTTTATTGTCTGAGCCTTGGGAGCACTTTTCTACCGGATCGCCGGCGCAGCGTCGTCCGGCTTTTCCTCTACCCGGCTTTGATCGCCAATGCCGCTGCCGCGCTGTTGCGCTACCGGCAAGCCTGGCCCATGCTGCCCATGTATCTTGGGCCGGTGGCACTGTCTCTTTGCTTGGGATGTATGGTCTTGCTGATCAGGCAAGGTGAAAAAAATGGAACACTCACGGTTCGTATCGCTGTGGCGCAAACCCTTTTCATCTGCCTGGCAGCGGTCCTTTTTCCCAAGGATTACTACCTGCCATTTATCAAATCCCAAACAGTATGGGCACACCTTTTCTTCCTTTTCAGTGTGGTCGGCAAAGGGTGTTTCCTGATTTGTGCCGCCTGGGCTTTGGCAGGTTTAATTGGCAATACAATAAAAAAGAGCCCGGCATCGAATACCGAACACCGGCTGCCGATTATCGACAGCCGTAGAACCCTTCGCTGGGCGGTCTGGGGTTTTGCTTTCTGGACCCTGGCCATCTTTACCGGAGAAGTGTGGTCCTACCTTGGATGGGGTACGCCGGTGGTCTGGGAAGATCCGGTCATCACGACCACCATGGCCACCTGGTTTTTCTATATCTGTTTGCTGCATCTGCACCTGACCGGTTCATGGACAGCCCGCAGCCGGCAAATATATGCCGCTGCAGGCGCACTGGTCATTTTTTTGTTGAACTGCATACCGGAGTTGGGGCCTTTTCGATGGCCGATTTAGACTGGAAACGAAACTTGATCCGAATCTGGCAGCTGTTGGGCAGTATCGACCTGACGGTGGCGCTGTGCCTGCTGCTGACGGCCGACCTTGCCTGGGGTTACATATGCCTGAATCGCCACGTCACGATCTTTGCGCCTTTGAACGATATCGGTTTGGCGACCTGGCTCCATACATACGGTCGTCATAATTTGGCCCATACGGCATGGTTTCTGATGCTCCTGGCTTTGCTGGCCCTGTTGTGCGTCAACACATTCGTTTGCACAACTGAGCGCGTATCCTGGCTGGTGCGAAAGCGAGAGCGTTTTGGGGCCCGGCGCCTGCTCTTCAAATTTGCGCCCCACGTCATGCATTACGCCATGATTGTCATTCTGGCAGGCTATCTATGCAGCTATCTGTTTTCCCAGGTGCTTGACACACGCACGCTGGTGCCCGGAAAATCTATGACTCTGCCCGGTACCCAGGCACAGATCACTTTTTCCACTTTCAATCCGCTCTATTACCATGGTGACCGGCTGCCGGCATTTAAAAACCGTGTGATGCGCCCCAATGCCGGCTTGCAGCTCACCGACGGCGAATATCGCCAATTCAAAGTTTTATCTCTGAACAAACCGGTATGGTTTAAAGGCTACCATATCGTTTTAAAAAGCTTTTCACCAAAAAATAAAGGCGGCTCCATGGGCAAGCGGGTTCGTATCAGTTTAAGCATACGCAAGGATCCCGGGGTGTGGTTGTATCTCACCGGCGTTGTGCTGTTCACCCTTGGATTGTTCATATACTTGTTTGAATGGATAATCCCCAAAAAACACAAGGATGGCGGCCCCATGGGGCTTGCCGAATTGGAAAACGTTTAATCGAAACAGGTAATCTTTATGAAGAAAAGATCTGCGACGAATGTATCCCTGGCAGCCTTGGTATCGGCATTGCTCATTTTCGCTTGCAGCAAAGCCGATAGCAAGCATCAGCAATCCTTTATTCAAATCGGTGAATTTACCATCACCCACACGGGCGCCGACCGCACCGAGGTGCGCGACGGCGCCGGCCGCACATTGGTTTTGGTGCCGCGCAGCGCCCCAAAGCCAAAGGGGGTTGATCCGGTCCGCCTTGTTCGAACGCCTGTGAAAAGGGTGGTCGCATACGGCTTTTTCGATGTGGCCACCATGCGCGCCCTGGGTGTTCTGGAAGATGCCCTGGTGGGGGTCACCTGCCCGGCCGATGGTTGGTATATTCAAGAG
>JASFKE010000698.1:0-3089 GCA_050118795.1 Desulfobacteraceae bacterium
GCAAGATGGCAACCGGCCGGTTGTGGGTTCGGGAAATGGAGCGAATTGTCTGAATGGCCGCTGAATGGTCCTCATAAGAGCCGTGGGAGAAATTCAAACGGGCCACATTCAACCCGGATAACACCAGTTTTTCAAGGGTCCCCCGATCTCTGGATGCAGGGCCGATGGTCGCGACGATTTTAGCTTTAATTGACATGGATCTATCCTTTCTACTCAACTCAAAATGAAAGTGCGCAGGTGCCATTCCGATTCCCAAACTTATCATCGGTATCTTGCCCGGAATACTCAAGGCACGGTCCCGCCACGGTATATAACAGCTCTATTGCTTTTGACAATGCCAGATTATCTTATCAGACGGTTAGCCCTTGGTTAAAGTTATACTATTGACTTGCTCATGATCTTGTCATATCTACTCACGCATAATCCCGAGAGGGCCTATTTCTCTGAATCAAAAGTCCTGTTCCTCATTTTATTAATTTTTAATCATTTCCACCCGATCCACGGCATCACCGCCATTGATTTATTCTGTCCCAGGTTCCGATCTCCACTGCTCCTCGAGGTGCTGTTCCTGATACGCAGTCATCAAAGACAACACAAGAGTTGCCGAGGGTAAAAAAGCTTATTTTAACAAATCAGGAGATGGATTATGCTCTGCGTAATTAGGAATCTGATAACATACTGGGTTATTGCCGTTATCGTATACAGCGGCCAATCCTTGGCAACAGATATTGTCCCGGCCCCATCCAAAACGAACTTATTCTCAGGGCAATTGGAAATCCTCGTTGCAGATAGTTTTGAAACCAATATCAGTCAACGGCGATATGCCATCCGTATCAGACAACCAGATGACAGTTATCGCGTCTATGCCATCTCATTTGCCTCCCAGCCGCCGGACAGTTCCCTGCAATCCGGTGACTGGGTCACCATACAAGGCCGTTTTCTGGAAAATGCCATCGTGGCGGATTCAATTCAGCGGGTATCGCAGATCCAGGGAAAAGAGAGCCTAAACATGGCCGAAATGGTTCGAGACGCACCTCTTACCATTGGGGACCGCCGGGCCATCGTACTGGTCGTTGACATGAATGATGCGGTGAATCCCTATGATACCGATGATCTGGTATCCATGATGTATACGGGCACCCAGAATGTCACAGGTCTCTACGAAGCAAGTTCCTTTCAGCAATTGAGCTTTGATCCCAATAGCGATGGTGTGGGCGGCCCCGATGTCTTCGGCCCTTTTACAATCGACCACAGCATCTCGGAAGATTGCACTTTGGATAATCCTTACTATTACAATGTTATAATGAACTGGGCAGCGGCGGCTGATGAGGCCGCAGAAAACCAAGGTATCGATCTTTCGTTATATCAACATCGAATCTATTTTCTTCCCAATCAGGTCGGCTGCGACTGGCAGGGGATGGCCACGCTAGGCTGCACAGACTATAATTGCCGCGCATGGGTTATCAAATCCAACAGCAGTTCAGATGAAGGAAGATATATTGCCCATGAGCTTGGCCATAACATCGATTGGAACCATAGCAGTACCGATTCGAACAACGACGGCGAACTGGATAGCGAGTATGGGGACAGTTCGGGCATCATGGGGTATCCTGACTGGGCCCAGGCCAATGCGCCTCACCGTGACCAACTAGAATGGTTCGATGCCTATCCGGGCGCTCTGGTTTCAGCTGACTGCAGCGACACATTCGACCTCTACGCCCTGGAGCTCGATCCCGGTGTCGATACAGTGGGGACCCAAGTGATCAAAATCGACAAACCCGATTCCAATGAATACTACTATATCTCCTACCGGCGGCAGATCACCACATACCCCTCTCGTGCCCAATATGCGGATAGAATCAACATCCACCGCTACGGCGACGATGGGGGCAGAACATTTCATATCACCAATCTGCAGCAGGGTGATACTTTTCAGGATTCTGCCAATGGGATCACTGTGAGAGCCACCGCCGCCGGTGGCGCCATCGCCACCGTCACTGTTGAAATTCCCAACCAAGAGCCGGCGGCGGCCTTCTCCCCGACGAACAACCACCTCGAGGTAGTGTTCAACAATACCAGCAGCGACAGCGACGGCAGCATAGCATCATACCAATGGAACTTCGGTGACGGAACATCTTCCAGTCAAGCCAACCCGAGCCATACATACGCTACGGGCGGAACCTTTTCAGTGAGTCTCACCGTCACCGATAACTGCGGCGACACCGACACCGTGACACGCGATGTTTCAATTGTACCCAACAACCCGCCGGTGGCGGATTTCTCAGCTACGGCCAACCACTTGACAGTTCAATTCAGTGATACCAGCAGCGACAGCGACGGAAACATCCAATCGCGCCAATGGCGTTTTGGCGATGGCGCATCTTCCGACCAGACCCACCCGAGTCACACTTACAGTGCATCCGGAACCTACCCTGTATCGCTTTTGATAACCGATGATGACGGCAGTCAGGACACATTGACAAAACAGATCACCGTGGTGGCGAATGTGGCGCCAACAGCGCGCTTCAGTTTTACGACGGATATTTTGCATGTGCAGTTCAGCGATGAGAGCACAGATAGCGACGGCAACGTCGCGTCACACCAGTGGGACTTCGGAGACGGTCAAACATCGGTTGAGGCGGCCCCTGGCCACACTTACGCCTCCGGCGGATCTTACACAGTGACACTTACCGTCACCGATGACGACGGTGCCACCCATACAGATACCCAGAGCGTTGTGGTCGAAGCGCCTGTGATTGCGGCGGCGATACCTGAGTTCGGGTTCAGCGTCAGCGGCTTGACTGTGACCTTTACGGACAACACCACGGGCAGCGTTGCATCGTACCATTGGGATTTCGGTGATGGGGCCACATCGGTGGAGGTCTCTCCGAGCCATACATATGCCCAAGCCGGCACCTATACGGTGGCGTTAAGGGTTACCAACGCCGCCGGCAGCAATACGGCCACCCAGCAGGTGACCGTTCAATCCGACGACACCATCGACCCGGATGCCGACGAAACCATCACCCCGGATGCTAACAATTCAGGTGGAAGTGGGGGTGGAGGTGGAGGCTGCTTCATCAGCAATT
>JASFKE010000699.1:0-3087 GCA_050118795.1 Desulfobacteraceae bacterium
GCAACCTCGTCTTTGACCATAAGCGCAAATCAGACCGCAATGCGCCTTTGGATCAACAACAGACCGCGGATCCAACTGATATTGAACACCAAATATTGGTACATGAGCACTAAAAAAAGGGACCGTTGACCTGATTCGCCAGGAAAAAGAGCTGAGACTGAGACCCGTCGGGGCAGTTCCTCATTTTGTGGCTGATCCTTCTAGTCATCAGAGGCGTTTTCGATGGCTGCGTCCTGTTTTGGCCGGCCTGAGCTGTGTTGCGGTCATCGCTTTTCTCTGGATAAGCCTGGTACCATTTACCCCTGAGGATGTTAAGCAGGCATTCAAATCTCACCGTTTTATTATCTATCAACCGGATATTAAAAGCGCGCAAATCACCGGCAGTTTCACGGATTGGCAGCCCCAAGAAATGAATTCTATCGGCACCTCGGGATATTGGGAAATCGAGATTGAGCTCTTCAGTGGTGAGCATCGGTTCGCATACATTTTGAACCGTCGTAAGCGTATTCCGGATCCCACCGTTCCAATTCGTGAGAAAGATGATTTTGGTGGTGAAAATTCAATATTGATGATAAGGTAAAAGAGCAGATCCCGATACAATTGAATGAACAGGCACAACAGATGGTATCCATGGGAGTGCCCTATGAGGCCGCAGCGAAAATGCAGAACCGCTTTCAGAAACAACAAATGGTTCGTGCCCGAAATATTATCCAAAATGCAATCCAACAAGGCCTACCAGTTAAGCCTGTTGTCGATAAAGCGTTGGAAGGGATAGCTAAAAATGTTTCAGAGCAGAAGATCGTAAGGGCCATGGAACAGGTCCGCAATCGATATGCAGTAGCGAAAATTGAAGCCCGGCTGATAACCCGGAATAAGTCTCGGCAGCAGACCTTGACGCGGACCATGGCCCATACCATGACTGCCGGTATGCCACCCGAAGATGTGTCGGCTATCGTCGCCCAAATTCGCAGCAGGCAACGGACAATGGCCAGAGAAGAGTATGAGGCGTTGGCACAAGAGACCTGTTTAACGGCAAGAGATATGGCCCGCATGGGGGTGTCATCACAGAGGGTAAAGGATACGGTTTCCATGGCACTGCAGAACCAATTTTCCGCAACCCAAATGAATCAAATGCGAAGCAGATTCATGCACCAAAGCCAAAAAAAGTCACCGGGACTGGTGGCGGACCAATTTAAATCCCATATGCGTACCGGTAAAGATTTCAGCCAGGGAGAAGCCGGGAGCAGTAAGGCCGGATCAGGAGGCAATGGCGGCGGAAATGGCAATAGTGACGGCTCCGGCGGAAACGGTGGCGGAAACGGTGGCGGAAACGGTGGCGGAAACGGTGGCGGTATGAATTGAATATATGCCCTCTTCCATGAGGGGTAACCCCATTTTGCCATCTTATTTATGCAACGATAGGGTTAAGAGAGGATTTTTAAATTCAGCCCTTTTCACCGTTAAAAGAAAGGAGATAACCATGATCCAAACCAATTCCCGAAAATTAATCCTGATATCCATGTGCTGCTTGATCATGACCACCTTGGCCTTTACATCGCCATTGATCTGTTATGGTGATCAATACCCACTGGAAGTCGACTTTTCTCCAAAAATTATCAACATCTCAAGCATCCGCAATGGTGATATCCGCGTATTCACCGATATGAGATACGCAACCTTTATTGCCAACGGCAGCAGTATTTTCATTTACTTTAATGGAGGCAACGAAAGTGTCCCCAACATCCAGGCAACTCGTGATAGTTTGGGGCATTTGATTCTAAGGTTCACTTTGGAAGATCTTCTGGCCGTGCTAGCCGATTTAGTTGTCGATGATTTCAATGAAGCTGACGTGGTATTGGTTATGAACAGTGGTGATGAGCATATCGGATCCGATCATGAGGTATTTATTGTAGACAAGATGGCCCCCTGGCGGCATTAATCCCACTGTTGCATAAAAAAGCTAGCAGAAATAGCTTATGGTAGCGAACTACAACTGCGCCATTGACGCCTTGACTCTGAAGCCCTAAAGACTTTTCCAACAATGGGGTTTACACTGATACCTAAAAAAATGGTGACCATTCGTGTATAATTATACCATAAGCTATAAATGAATGAACGAATTCAGGCAGTGGATTTCTTTTTTCCGGTAATCATCGATAATATAAGGTTTTCTCTATGCAGCCAGGAGGATACCAATACGCCGCAAATGTGAATAACGACAAAAAATAGCATGGAAGTGGTCATAACCTTATGTATTTCCTCCCAAAATTCGTCTTTTGCTTTATCCCGATAAGATTGGGGATAATGTTCTTCTTCCTCTTCGTGTTCATCCTCGTCAGCGTAAGCTGAGCTCAAAATAGATTGATCGATATTTGCCAGGGGACCCTTTCCGTCGGCGGCAAGGGCCTTTAATCCCGCATATGTAGTCGCCAGCAAGGTAATCAGCATAACCAAAACCATTAATCCACCAGCAGGATTGTGACCGATATAGTGGATGGGCTTGCCAAAAAGCAAACTTTTTAAATAATGGAATATTTCTGCAGGCCTGTATAAAAAGTCAACAAACCTCGCATGCTTTGTTCCGATAAATCCCCAGACTATCCTTACCAGAACAAGAACCATGACAAAATAGCCCAAACGGATATGCACGCTTTTCATTTCCTCACCACTGATATACATACCAATCATCGAACCGACCAATGCCCAATGAAAACCCCTGACAAAGATATCCCAGACTTTAATAGATTCCATTTTAGCCACTGTGTTTTCTCCCATTGTTTCACCCTATAGGTGCAAAATTAGGGGAAAAGCCTTTAGGGCTTCGGATCCTGCGTTGCCGAGGGGTCGCGGTAGCTCTTGCTACGGCTTCACCCTCGGCGCCTTGTCTCTGAAGCCCTAAATGACTTTTTCAACGATAGGGTAGTAAAGGCGATTAATCATCGTCGTCATCTTCCGGGCCTTCCAGATTTCTTTCAGGGCGAGAGAAGATGTGGCACCAACCGCAATCGATGTTCTTCTCACCGACATGCTCCTGGTGAATATCCTGGAACCCTTCATCTTCATCATCTTCATCATCTTCATCATCTT
>JASFKE010000700.1:0-3086 GCA_050118795.1 Desulfobacteraceae bacterium
ATATCGCCCAGCGTTTTCGAATGCCTTTCGAAGGCAGCGCTTTTGGGTTGTTCCGCCATCTGTACGCCCGGAATCCGGCCCCTTTTTTTGCATTTATTCAGGCCGGCGACCATCAGGTGGTCTCCACCTCCCCTGAACGATTTCTCCTTCGCACCGGCGCCAGGGTCGAAACCCGTCCCATCAAAGGGACGCGCCCCCGGGGAGCGTCTGAAGAGCAGGATCAGGCCATGCGCCATGAGTTGACCACCAGTAAAAAAGACGATTCGGAGCTGTCCATGATCGTGGACCTGCTGCGCAATGATATCGGCAAGGTGTGTGCAGCCGGCTCTGTGAAGGTGACCCAACACAAACGGCTGGAGGCGTATCAGAACGTATACCATCTGGTCTCTGTGGTTGAAGGCGAGCTGGAGACCGGGAAAAATTCAGTGGACCTGGTCGAAGCGGCCTTTCCGGGGGGTTCCATAACCGGCTGTCCCAAAGTGCGCGCCATGGAAATTATCGATGAGTTGGAAAGCTGCCGGCGTCATGTTTACTGCGGCAGCATCGGCTATCTCAGTTTCCATGACACCATGGATCTCTCCATCGCCATCCGCACCGCAACCATACTCAACAATACCATCTCTTTTTCGGTGGGCGGCGGCATCGTATTCGACTCCGAGCCTTTGTTGGAGTATGAAGAGACGCTGCATAAAGGCCTCACTTTAACAGCGGCGTGCCAAGGCCACCGCATCCAGCGCCCCGGCGCCATGGTCTGGCACAACGGCCATATGAAAGCGGCCCGATCCGCCACGGTACCGGTCGATGACCAGGGGCTGCTTTACGGATATGGCTTTTTCGAAACCATCAGAGCAGATGGCGGCGACCCGCCACTGTTGGCCGACCACATAGACCGCTTCGAGAACTCCTGGCGGGCGTTGATGCCCGGACCGATTCCGGATCTCACCTGGGCCGATATCATCACCCGGGTGGTTGACGCCAATGGGCTGAAAAACCGCTGCGCCGCTGTGAAGATTCTGGCCACCCGCGGCCAACGCACCCGATCGCCGTGGGACCATACCCTGCTGGTCTCTGCGCGCCCCTATACCCATCGGCTCAAAACCATAGGACAAGACGGGCTCCATGTGGGCAGCTACCCCCATCCGCGCCAGACCCCCCTGGCCGCGCATAAGAGCCTCAACTACCTCTATTACCTGTGTGCAGGACAATGGGCGCGGGAAAACGGTTTTCACGAGGCGGTGATTCTCAATCCCGATGGCACTGTCTCGGAAACCAATACGGCCAATCTGCTGCTGATCAATGGCAAAGAGGTTATCCGCCCCCAATCTCCGGCTGCGCTGCCGAGCGTTATGGCCCGGGCCGCTGTGCGGATGCTGGCCTCATGGGGCTACCGGATTGTCGAGCGGCCGGTCCTGCCGGCAGAGCTGCATTCGGTGGAATCGTTGCTGGCGACCAACGGGTTAATGGGGGCCGTGCCGGTGACCCGAATAGACGGCCGGACGCGCCCGGGCGAAGATGATTTGTGGAAACGGATCAATGATGCGGTCATACCAAAGTGGCGGAAATGACCCTATCGCTGTAAAAGTGTTTAGGGCTCCAGGGCCAGGGCAACGCGGGATCTTGCGCCTAGGACTATTGCAACGATGGGGTTGACTAAGGACGCCGTTTTACTTTATTCTCAGGTATACCTTCAACACTGCTTGATTATATTGTAATGACTTCTTGGTAATCGTTCTGGCATGATCACCCTATACAAAAGAATCGATCTCAAAAGTTCACAAAACATTCCCCCATACAGGGAGATGTAAAAGTGGCACGATATAGATTTAGTATTGCAGTCACCCTGTTGTTCGCAATCGTTCTGATGGCGCCGGCATCTGTGTTTGCCAAAGATGCCCATAAACTATCACCCGTGTTGAACCAGGGGCGGCAATGGCGCATCGGCTACTATGAAGGCGGTTCATATGTCAATTACCCCGCCAATCTACGAACCATCGTTACGGGTTTGGTTGAACTGGGCTGGATGGCGCCCATTGACATCCCACCGATGGACGATGCCACCGCATCCAAGCCTGTGTGGGACTACTTGGCACAGCACGCCCAAAGCGAATACATCGAATTTGTATCCGATGGATACTGGTCCGCCCAATGGTTTGACGAATCCCGAAAAATAAACCAGGCGAATTGCATTGGCCGGCTGAATCGGGAAAAAGATATTGATTTCATGATCGCCATGGGGACGTGGGCCGGACAGGACCTGTCCAATTCTCGCCACTTTACCCCCACCATGGCGGTGTCGGTCAGTGATCCGGTGCGTTCCGGTATATCGGAAACTGCGCTGGATTCGGGCCTGGACCATTTCCATGCCAAGTGCGATCCCAATCGATATATTCGACAGCTGCGGCTCTTTCACCGCCTGGTCAAATTCAAGCGGCTCGGCGTCGTCTATGAGAATACACCGGAAGGGAAAACATATGCCGCTTTTGACGACATCCAGTCGGTATCCCGTGAGCGAGGCTTTGAAATCATCACATGCGAAGTGCCGTTTTCCGAAATTGATCGCAGAGAAGCCACCAACCGGCTCATAGAATGTCACTACGATATGGCGCAAAAGGTGGATGCGGTATTTGTCACGGTCCATCGCGGCATGGACACCAAGCGAATGGATGAGATAACTGCCCCTTTTTTGACCCACAAAATCCCCACGTGGTCTCAAAGAGGCCCCCAAGAAGTTCAAAAAGGCGTTCTATTCAGTATTTCCAGAGGGGGGTTCAGAGCTGTTGGAAGGTATCACGCCGAGGTCATGGCCGCAGTGTTTAACGGTCAGCCCCCACGCAGCATCAATCAAATATTTGAAGATCCGAAATTGATCGCCGTAAATACTAAGACAGCCGAATCGATCGGCTTTGAAATCCCAAATAGCATACTCAGGATAGCAGACGAGATTTATGAAGGCACTGAAGAGTAAAATTAGATTCGCCATCGGCCTGTTTCTATTTTGCTGCGCTTACTGGTTGCTCGATAGTGCCTGGTCCTATTTCTCCTTTGAAAAAAACCTGAGCGCCCTCGTCTTTCAGGAACCTATGTCA
>JASFKE010000701.1:0-3079 GCA_050118795.1 Desulfobacteraceae bacterium
AACATCATTGTTAATTATCTTGAAGCCTGCATCGCCAATGGATGGAACAATGGTTAAGCCGAAACGCCCTATAAACGAATTGTCCGGCTTATTGGAAACCCTCGATGGGAAATCCTTTGAAGATTATCGGAAACTGCTGAATCAATCATTTTATCACGATCGATATCATATCCGCTTTGTCCACATTCAAGGCAGTTCCGGTGCGTTTCCGGCATCACTTTGCCATCTGACCGTTCAATCCGACGAGTTGGGGATAGACGAGCTGTTCACAGCCAATGGTGTGCGTGCGAACGCAACGGCCGACTACCTGCTACGCGCCTTTGCCGGAGCTGTCACCGCCCATGCCCGTCAGAATCGAGGCGCCCATGGCAGCGGCTCCTATCAACCCCTGATATTGCCACCCCAGGTGCTGCCCCGGAATCTTGTCCGGTTCGGCAGCGCTGGGGTTCGAATCGCATTTCATGTCAGCCTGCCGGGTTCACACGATCATCGAATTCTGGGGCGACAGGCCGCTTTGATGTTTGGCCGGGAGCTCGACGACATCGTCTGTTTCCTTAAGACCTCGACGATCCCAAATGAGCGACTGCTCAACCATTGTGACGTTGTTGAGGATATGGCGGTGCTTCAAAATCAGTTGATGCATTACAATCTGGTGGCATTTATCGGGGACGGCGCCATCCTGCCCAGGCGCTCCGGTGTCAGTCAGGCCCCCTTGAAAAAGGGCGCGGTGGCATTTAAGGCGCCCGATTCGATGGCTGTTGAAGTTGATCTCCCACACGTCGGCCGGGTAAGGGGGCTCGGCATTCCATGGGGGGTCACCGTTCTCATCGGCGGGGCCTTTCACGGCAAGTCCACCCTGCTCGATGCCTTGGCCAAAGGGGTTTACCCCCATATCCCCAGTGACGGCCGCCAGTGTGTGGCCGCCCATCCGGACACGGCCTTTATCTGTGCAGAAGAGGGGCGGGCCGTGAATGGGGTGGATATTTCGGGCTTTATCGACAATCTGCCCGGTGGGGTGAATGCAAAAGCCTTTAAGACCCAAAATGCCAGCGGCAGTACCTCAGAGGCCGCCTCCATCACTGAGGCAGTGCAGGCCGGGGCCAAGTTCCTGCTCTTGGATGAGGATTCGTCGGCCACCAATTTTTTGATTAAGGATTCCGTTATGCGCAGACTGATACCGGAGGATCCGATCACACCATTTTTCGACCGCGTCAGGGAGCTTTATCGACGATGGGGCGTCAGCACATTGATTGTGGTGGGGGGCAGTTCGGAATATCTTGGTGTCGCCGACCAGGTGATGGCCATGCGAAATTACCGGCCGGTCAGCATGACCGGTCAAGTGCGGCGAATGACATTACCCGGGTCGACTGAACCGCATCGATCCATGGCAATGCAAGATCGGCGCCGGGTGGTGGCCGACAATTTCGACCCCGCCTATCACTCCCGACGCCTGGGAAAATCCATTGCCGTGCGCATCAAACCGTTACGGCTTCAAGACAAGGTTTTGGAATATGGTGACCAGCAGTTGGACTTGACCCGTCTGGAGGCCCTGGTCGATCCCCACCAGGTGACGGCCATCGGATATGCCTTGCTGCTTGCGCGAAACCGGCTGGGGCATGCCTGCCTATCGCCTTCCGATCTTGCGGGTGCCTTGGACGAATTGATTGAAAAGGAGGGGCTCGATATCCTTCAATCCAGAGAACATCCCCCCGCTGCCATGGCGCGACCGCGTCGGCTGGAATTGGCCGCCGCGATCAATCGCCTGAGGAATTTGCGTGTGGATATATTTGATTAAAACAGCAGCCTGGCAGATTGTCCCGGTAGCATATCGCGGCGCAATGGCATATCATTTCCATCGCGTTGACAACGGTCCGGGCTTCATATATGACCATTCAGCGTCCGTTTTCTATCGACCAACCATAGGGATTGCATTCATGCTGGGCAACAAGAGATCTTCGGCTGAACATATATTGATATTGGGACTTGGCGGCGTGGGCACCTATTTGGCCAAACGTCTGGTGCATGAAGGCTGTGCCGTGACCGCCATTGAACCGGACAGTGGGTTGATCCGGAATATCGATGGCGTCTTGGATGCGCGGCTGATTCAAGGGTCGGCCATGAGCATCGAGTGCTGGCGCGAAGCCAACGCGGGAGAGATCGATGTGTTGATCGCCGTTACGGACAATGACGCCGTCAACATGTTAGCGGCAATGATTGCCGACCGATTTGGTATTCCATTGAAGATCGCGCGGGTGCGATCACTGGATTTTGACAGTGCGGATTCAGTGCTCAATGCCGATGATTTGAAAATTGATTTAGTCATTCATCCCGAAGAGTTGGCGGCACAGGAAATTGTCAGGTTGGTCAAACGCACGGCCGGCATCGAGATAATCGATATCGCCGACGGCCAGACCCAGGTGATGGCCACCCGCGTACACCAAAATTCACCCCTGGCCCACCAGAATCTGAAGACTCTTTCCCAAACCTATAGTGATTTTCCATTCAGGGTTGTGGCCATTGCAAGGGGGATTAGCACTATTCTGCCCGGGGGTGATCATGAAATCCTGCCCCAGGATCAGGTCCTGATCATGGCATCAAAGAGGGATCTTGAGAAATTGATGGCATTGACCGGGGTCAAACAGCAGCAACGGCATCGTGTGATGATTCTGGGTGGAGGTCTGGTCGGGTGCCGTGTCGCCGAATTGATGGGCAAGGACGTTCAGGTCAAGATCGTTGAGAAGGATGAAGCCCGGGCGGCGGAGTTGTGCCATTGTTTGAACCATGCCGAGGTGTTGCACGGAGACGGCTCTGATGCAGAGGCCCTTGATCTGGCCGGACTGACGGATATGGACACTTTCATCACGGCCACCGGTGAAAATGAAACCAATATCATGAGCTGCATGTTGGCCAAACATCTGATGACCACCAGCAACGGCGCCACCCGTAACAGGGACCGCAAAACCATCTCTTTGGTGAATAAAGAGGAGTATCTGGTGCTGGCCGCTACCAGCGGCTCGGACATCGCCCTGAACAAAAAAGTGCTGGCGGCCAACGAGATCTTGAAATTCATTCGCCGGGG
>JASFKE010000702.1:0-3072 GCA_050118795.1 Desulfobacteraceae bacterium
GTATTTAAGCCGGCTATAGACCTGTTTGCCTTTTACCAGGGCGACGATCTCTTTCAAACCACCTACGCCCGTGGCATGGTGATCCATCACCTCTACCTGCCAGTTTTGATTTTCGGCATAGCGGCTGTACATTTTGTAGAGATCGCTGGCAAACAGACCGGCTTCATCACCGCCCGTACCGGCTCGAATTTCCAACAAGACATTTTTTGCATCCAATGGGTCTTTAGGCACCAGCAATAGTTTGAGTCTCAGTTCAAGCTGCTCTTTTTCCCCGCTTAAACGTTCAACCTCCTCTTTGGCAAGGCCTTTAATTTCCGGATCGTTGTCTTTAAGCAGTTCGAGGCTGTCATTGAGCTCTTGGTCAACCTGCTTGTAATTACGATAGGTTGAGACGATATCCGTCAGTTCGGCATGCTCGCGGGCATATTTCTGATATGCATCACGATCCTGCAATACAGCCGGATCGCTCAACAGCACCTCAAGCTTTCCAAATCGTTCCTCAACACCATTGAGCTTATTAAGCATGATTCTAATTTTTCCCCTTGAAAATCGAACCCCAATAGGTGGCGCCTCTTGCCCCACCCAAAAAGCATCAAGCTGTCGACCGGTCCGGTCTGACAGCTTGAGTCGTGCCGGAACAGATCGACACGCGGTATTGAAGCGCTACTTATTTTGAAATTTTTCGTATTTTTTACGAAAACGTTCAATTCGTCCGGCGGTGTCCACCAGCTTCTGCTTCCCGGTAAAAAAGGGATGACACTGGGAACAAATTTCCACACCAATATCCTTTTTGGTAGATCCGACCTCTATGGTGTTACCGCAGGCACACTTGATTTTCGCTTCTTGATATTTGGGATGTATATCTGCTTTCATTTTAATTTCAACCCCCTAACGTATTATGCATTCATCGAATCAAGAAATTTTTTATTATCCTTTGTTCCTTGCATTTTATCAAGTAAAAATTCCAACGCATCAACTGGATTAAGCGATGCAAGCAATTTACGAATGATCCAGACACGGTTAAGGGTTGATTCGTCAAGGAGCAACTCCTCTTTCCGGGTGCCCGATTTTTTGATGTCGATGGCCGGAAAGATCCGCTTGTCAGCCAAACGACGATCGAGTTGAATCTCTAAATTACCGGTGCCTTTGAATTCTTCAAAGATCACTTCATCCATACGGCTGCCGGTATCGATAAGGGCCGTGGCAATAATGGTCAGACTGCCGCCCTCTTCGATATTGCGGGCAGCGCCGAAAAATCGCTTAGGCCGTTGCAGCGCGTTGGAGTCGACACCACCAGATAGTATTTTTCCAGAAGGCGGCATTACAGAGTTGTATGCCCTGGCCAACCGGGTGATGCTGTCCAGCAAGATAACCACATTTTTTTTGTGTTCAACCAACCGCTTGGCCTTTTCGATGACCATTTCGGCGACTTGCACATGACGCTCTGCCGGCTCGTCAAATGTTGAACTGATCACCTCACCGCGGACGGAGCGTTCCATATCCGTCACCTCTTCAGGTCGCTCATCGATGAGCAAGACGAAAAGGATGATGTCACTGTGATTTTTGACGATGCAGTTGGCGATGTTCTGCAATAACATGGTCTTACCGGAGCGTGGCGGCGAAACGATCAACCCGCGTTGGCCAAAACCGATAGGGGTCAGCAGATCCATGATACGGGCGGAGAAGTTCTCCGGTTCGGCCTCCAGATTGGTTTTCTCATCAGGATAGAGAGGGGTCAAATTGTCAAATAGGATTTTGTCTCTTGCGGCTTCCGGGTCCTCATAGTTGATGGCCTCGACCTTCAGCAGCGCAAAATAGCGCTCGGATTCTTTGGGTTGTCGAATTTGACCGGAAACCGTATCACCGGTACGCAAGTTAAAGCGCCTGATTTGAGACGGTGAGACGTAGATGTCATCCGGCCCCGGTAGATAATTATAGCTGGGTGCCCGCAAGAAGCCAAAACCATCCGGCAGGATTTCCAAGGTGCCTTCACCATAGATCAAACCATTTTTCTCGATTTGCGCTTGCAGCAGGGAAAAAATCAGCTCCTGCTTGCGCATACCGGCATACCCATCAATGTCCAACTTCTTGGCCAACTGGGTCAACTCTTTGATTTTTTTACTTTTTAGCTCGGATACATTCATTCAGTACTCTCCATTGCCTAAATCAAAATCTATTTGTACAAAAGCGGTTTTCATCCTCTTTTGTTTTGCCCACGATGACCTGTTGATCCTGGTTAATACACCTTTTTCCATTCCAACAGAGAAGGATAAACCCTTGCCGCGCCACCTGAAATTCAACATAGACATGCCTTCGCATTGGGTTTTTCGCCCTTCCGGTGATAATGGAACATTGATTACGACGGAGGAATATGAAGTTGGTTAATTATATAAAGAGATTATTTGTTTAGAATCCTCTCCATTAGGGCGGGTTCCATATCTGCGCTTTTGCTTATATCAAGGCACTCGTGGCTGTCAAGTATTTTTGACTTTTTCAACAGGGTAAATGTGAACTGTGACCCCTTGTCATCATTCCATTTAAATGGTTATGCACCCTTGACTCTCAATGAAGAGCCTAATACGCTCTTCATCAGCCGGCTCCATGTGTATGTAATTACCGTGGCGATAAGCAGCCTTTGGTATGTAAGCACGGTGAAGGATATCCAGGGATGAAACTGCGCCTACCCGACAATCTGTTTGATGATCTCCCGCAAGCGTATTTGGTCGGCGGCTCTGTAAGGGACCTGATCCGGGGTGTTGAACCCGAGGATTACGACATTGCAGTATCCCCGCCACCAGAGGAGTTTGCCCGTATCATGGCCAATCGGCTCAACGGAAAGATTATCAGGCTGGGAAAAGAGCGGTTCAACCTCTATCGCATCGTCTCAGACACCTTTAGGGTGGATATCACCAACCTTAAATACAACGACATTGACAGGGACCTGAAAGACCGTGATTTCACAATAAATGCGATAGCCTGTGATCTTTCAACAGGAAAAATCATAGACACGGCAGGGGGATTGGGGGATCTGCGAAACCACGCTATTAAAATGGTCTCCCCCGATGCATTCAA
>JASFKE010000703.1:0-3062 GCA_050118795.1 Desulfobacteraceae bacterium
TGGCGTGCAAATGGGGATTAAACAACCCACACCCAAAAGACCATAAGTTCAACGGCAACGATTTATTACCCCTTTCACCCCCTACACGGCCGGGAACTCGAAATCTGCAGCAATCCCAGAAAAGCCAGTGGCATGCTGACCGTCATTGATCCGGAAGGGGGGCGGCTCAAGGTCCCCGCATGGATGGCGATGCCCCTAGCGGAGTGTTTCCGCTTGGGCGATGAGGCCGAAATCTCCGTTCGCGCGCTGTTATCATTGGCAGATTTGCTTGAGCTCATAGAAAAATCCCAATAGCATTGATTCCTCAAGAGTAAATTACAGCCTCCCTGAACTCATCACAAAAAAAAGTTTCAAGGAGGCTGTTTACCTTTGATGTTATGTATTAGTGAATTGATGAAAAAGGATGTTGTTGGAAGAATAAAAAGAAGAAAAAAAATCTGTCATATGGAGATGTCAATAGTCGTAGTATTTTTCATATAAAGGAGAAAATAAGGATGAAGAAATATCAGAGCATCGGTAAGATCAGCACGAAGTATTTAGAGTGCATCGCGGTTGTCTATCTACGGCAGTCGTCGGAATGGCAGGTTCAACTCAACAAGTAGAACCAGCGGCTTCAATACGCGCCTGTGGACAGGGAAAAAGCTTGGGCCGGAATTTGCTTGAGCTCCAAGAATAATCCCACGAACATTGATTCCTCCAGCGTAAATGATAGCATCCTTTAGGACATCACGAAAGGAGGTTTCAATGAGACAGCTTGCCTTTGAGTTCATGTGAGTGGGGTGATGAAAAAACGGTGCCAATGGAAGAAAAGATGGAAGAAGAACTGATCGGCTATATGGCAACGGCTATAATCGAAATTTTTTCACGCGAAGGAGAGAAAACGGATGATGGATTCTCAGAGAAGCGGTAAAATCGGTGCGGATCATTTAGGGCGCATCGCAGTTGTTTATCTACGGCAATCGTCGGAATGGCAGGTTCAACACAACAAGGAAAGCCAGCGGCTTCAATATGCGCTTGTAGACAGAGTAAAAAGCCTGGGTTGGAGCCGTGTGGAGGTGATCGATTCGGATTTAGGCTCCAGTGCGGCCGTGGGCGCAGCCTGCCGGGAAGGATTTGACCGCCTGATCGGCATGGTGGCGAAAGAAGAGGTGGGAATCGTGATGAGCCGTGAGGTTTCTCGCCTGTCGAGAACGGATAAAGACTGGTGTCGGCTTTTTGAGGTTTGCCAGCTCTTTGGAACCCTGATCGGAGATGCCGAGCACATCTATGATCTTAACACAATGGATGATCAGTTGATTCTGGGGATCAAGGGCACCATGAGTGTTGTCGAGCTCAAAGTGCTTAAGATGCGGCTTTTGGCCGGGCAGGAGGAAAAAGCGCGAAGGGGGGAGTTGTTTCGCAAGGTTCCAGTGGGGTACGTGAAAGACGGGGCAGAAGGCGTTGTCAAGGACCCGGATCAACGTACCCGGGAGGCGGTTGAGCTGGTATTCAGAAAATTTCGCGAACTGTGGAGCGTCCGTCAGACATTTCTGTGGTTTCAGACCGAGTGCGTGGAATTGCCGGTAAACAAAAGCATGGAGGGGAAAAACCGCATCGTATGGCAACTTCCAACCTACTCTTTCGTAAAGAATATGTTGACGAATGCTTTTTACTCTGGTGCTTATGTATATGGACGGCGCCAGACGAAGCGTGAGATGGTGGACGGCAGGATTGTTTCGCGCATGGGCAGGAATTTGCCGCCGGAAGAGTGCAGGGTATTTATTCGAGACCACCACGAAGAATATATCGATTGGGCAACCTTTGAGGAGAACCAGCGGATGATAAGCAATAATGCCCTAAAAACAGAACCGGACGAATCGATCAGCGCGGTCAGGTCCGGCCAGGGGCTTCTTGGCGGCCTTATCCGTTGCGGCCGCTGCGGGCGCAAACTTTATGTACGGTATTGGGGAAAAAACGGGACAAGCGCACGTTATCTATGCAAGGGAGACTTTGACGCCGGCGGGAAATATTGCCTGGCCTTTGGCGGAGCCACCGTGGACCGAAGATTCAGTGATGAGATCCTGAAAGTGGTGAGTCCTTTCGGTGTTCGCGCAAGCCTGGCGGCCTTGGATCGGCTCAAGGCGAAAAACGACGATCGCCGAAGCGCTCTTGAAAGGCAGATTCAGCAGGTGGAATATGAAGCGAGAAGGGCATTCGAGCAATACAACGAGGTGGACCCCAGAAATCGTCTTGTGGCGCAGGAACTGGAGCGGCGCTGGAATGAAACACTTCAGAATCTTGAAGGCTTGAAGTCATCTCTGGAGGATCTGGAAAAGGAAGCAAGGCCCTTGGAGCGGGCGGATCGCCACAAGATATTGAAGATGGGTGAGGACTTCGGGGCTATCTGGGGAAGCAGGCATTGCCCTGTTGAAACGAAGAAAAAGATCATCCGTACCGTGGTGGAGGAGATTATCGTCAACGAGGATGATGCCGGGGATACGCTTTTTTTCACCATTCACTGGAAGGGGGGATCGCACACCCGGTTCGAAATGGAGAAACCCCGTTCGGGCGTGGGGCGGAAGACATCAATGGAGGACATTGAAATAATCCGGCGGATGGGTGTTCGCTATGGTGATGACGAAATCGCCCGCGCTTTAAACAAGCTTGGGCGCCGGACAGGAAAAGGGAAGCGATGGAATGAGCAGCGGGTGAGGACGGTGCGGTACAGGTACAAAATAGCGGGGCAGAAACGGGGGAAACAGGATCCCGAGGTATTGACGCTCGGCCGTGCGGCCGCCTACTGCGATGTAAGCCAAAGTTCAATCAAGCGCCTTGTGTCCGCGGGGCTTCTTGAGAAAAAACAGGTAGCGCCTTGGGCACCCTGGGAAATAAAGCGGTCCGATCTCGATGCCGATCCAGTTCACGGAATCTTAAAAAGGCTTCGTGAAACAGGGAAATTGGTGCTTAAGGGGGACAGTGGGCAGGTCCAGAAAAATCTTTTTAAATAATTACAGGAGGTTTACAATGACAGGTATTATGAATGCGGGTCTAAGTTAAGAAAATCGCCATAGGTGTGCACGGCG
>JASFKE010000704.1:0-3061 GCA_050118795.1 Desulfobacteraceae bacterium
TTCTCGTTGGATGAAAACGGTGCTCTGAAATATGCCAACCCGGCTTGGCAAACGTTGCTGGGGCATTCGTGCGGGGAGGTGCTGGGTCGCCCTTTAGCGGACTTTATTGCCAAAGACCAAAACCAACCCATCGACCGCACCTTCGATCAATTGATCAAAGGACAATTGCCGACAGCCGAATTCAACCTGCATATGGTTCATAGAGACGGCTCCCAACACATTTTTAATACCAGCGCCTCTGCGAACTCGGATGCCGAAGGCCGTTTCACCGGTATCGTTGGGCTGGCGAAAGATGTCACCGAAGAAAAACGGTTGCAACAGCAGCTCTTTCAATCTCAGAAGATGGAGGCCGTCGGAACTTTGGCCGGTGGTATCGCACACGATTTCAATAACCTGCTAATGGGGATGCAGGCCAATTTATCCCTCCTGCGGTTGGAATTAGGCCATTGCACATCCTTTGATGAGAAATTCAAACGCATTGAGGATCAAATCCATAGCGGCGCCTCTCTTACCCACCAACTGTTGGGCTATGCCCGCAAGGGCAAGTATGCGGTAACTGTATTTGATTTAAATAAACTTGTTGAAGGCACTCTGAATGTGGTCAGGCGTACCAACAAGAACATCATTATCCGACTCCGGTTGGATGAAGCCTCCACTTTCATTAGGGCTGATCAGGGGCAAATCGAGCTGGTGCTTTTAAACCTGTTTTTAAACGCCGTCGACGCCATGCCGCACGGCGGCAAGTTGATGGTATCCACTGCTTTGAAAATTCAAAGCCTCCCCGACAACCCGGCAGCGCACTTAAAAAGCGGTCACTGCGTTGAGGTGACTGTTGAGGATACCGGCACCGGCATGGACAAATCAACTTTGGATCAAATTTTCGAGCCATTTTTTACCACCAAAGAGGTCGGACGCGGCACTGGACTGGGATTGGCATCGGTATATGGGGTGATCCAAAACCATTGTGGCCACATTGATGTCCGTTCGGAACCCAATATAGGGTCCACTTTCACCGTCCGGTTTCCTGCTGCAGCGGCGCCTGAAAACCGGCGCCTGAGCGATAAGAACCCTGCACGCCTGCCCAGCGGAGATGTTAAAATTTTATTGGTTGATGACGAACCCCTTATTCTGAAGTATTCCCATGAAATGATCGCCAGTCTGGGAATTTCCGTGATCTCCACCACCGATCCCGAAGAGGCCGTCAGCCTATATCGGGACCAGTGGGATTGTCTTGATTTGGTTGTGCTGGATATGGTGATGCCCAAGATGGATGGAATGCAGTTGTTTGTTGCGTTGTACGAGATCAACCCCAATGTTCGGGCCATTGTGACCAGCGGGTATTCCATGGACAGCCGCATATCCGAATTGATGGATTGCGGACACCACGATTTTCTGAAAAAACCGTATACGCTGGACGATTTGGCCAAATCCATTTCAGGACTTATAGGGACCCACCCCCGGTTGCCGAGAGCCAAAAATATCAAAGCAGTATAAAGGAGCTGGAAGAGATAAACATTTAAGACACCTGCCTTGGACCATCCGTGTGGCTTATGATAAAATCGATTTAGCCGGAATAAGCCCTGTGGCGGCAGCCGAAACGATGTTGCCGGCCACTCCCGGTCCGTCGCCGGCCACGTACATACCTTTGACTGCGGTTTCCAACTCAGGGCCGGTATCGACCTGGGTGGCGAAAAATTTAATCTCGGGCGCATAGAGCAATGTCTCGTCGTTGGAGACGCCTTTGACCACGCTATTGAGCTTTTCCAATCCTTCGATGAGGTTGGTCAAAATGCGCTCGGGCAGCGCCATGGCGATATCGCCGCAGACCACACTATTCAAGGTGGGGGTGATATATCCTTTTTGAATCCGGTGCCAGGTGGATCGCCGGCCGCGCTTTAAATCCCCAAAACGCTGCAAAATGGGTTTGCCGCCGCCGATGAGGGTGGCCAGCTGGCCGATGGATTCACCATAGGCCTGATTGTCGGTCACCGGCTCGGTCAGAACCACTTTGGAGAGAAAGGCAAAATTGGTGTTTTCCGATTTGCGATCCTGATAAGCGTGCCCGTTGACGCAGACGAAGCGGCTGTAATTCTCCATGGCCACATACCCGCCTTGGTTGGTGCAAAAGGTACGGGTCTGGTCATCGTACTTCCCGGTCTGAATGAAGAAGGTGGGGTCGTAGATCACATCGCACAGGTCCTGCATGATATCGTTGTGCACCTCCACCCGGACGCCCACCTCGATGCCGCGTTGGCTGAGCCCCAATCCATGCCTGATGGCCAACCGCCCCATCCAGTCGGCCCCTGCGCGGCCCGGCGCCAGTATGACATGCCGGGTGCGATAGCTTTTGCGATTGGTATTCACGCCGATGACGCGCCCCTGGTCGATGATGATGTCGCGGACCTCTTCCGAGGTGTGCATCACCACGCCCTGGCCTTTGATATAGTTGGCCATATTGTCAATATAACCGGGCAGCCGGTCACTTCCTAAATGCTTTTGTCGGATGATCAGCAGGTCGATGCCGTGGCGCTTGGCGCTCTTTCGAATGGACTTGGCGGTCTCCATGTCGGTGGGGTAAACCGAACCGTCCATTCCGAACCGGTTAAAAATGATTTCGGTTTCATCGATCAGTTTTTCGGCTTTGGGCACGGGCATGAACTGGGAAAGATCGGTCTTGCCCAGCTTGTAGATATAGTTCAGCTTCCCGTCGGAGAAGAGCCCGGCGCCGCCGACGCCGCTGAGGATATTGCACGGCTTGCAGCGTTGGCAGGTGCCGTTGGCCTTCATCGGGCAGTTGCGCCTTTGGGGCGCCTTGCCCTTGTCAATCACCAACACTTTAAGGTCGGAATGTTCACAAAGGTAGTACGCCGAAAACAGGCCTGCCGGCCCGGCACCGACGATGATGACATCATATCCATCGGTCGAAGAGTAGTCTGCAGTTGCCACAGATCCATACCTCCTGATCAATCTCCGGCGTTATGGCCGGATCTCATCCCCCAGGGATGACATTGTTTGGAAATCCAGGTCCCACGTCGCCCGGCTAGTGCCCGTTTCCCATACT
>JASFKE010000705.1:0-3053 GCA_050118795.1 Desulfobacteraceae bacterium
GATCCAGAAACCTTGAAGGTGGCCTTGTTGCCTGATGAAGATGCATCCACAGTCATTAAAAACAATAAACCGTTGAAGGACTATCTCGAAGAGACCCTGGAAAAAAAGGTCAAACTTATTGTCACCACCGACTACTCTTCGATGATTGAAGCCATGCGTCATGGCCGCATCGACCTGGCTTATTTTGGACCGCTCTCTTATGTAATGGCCAAATCCAAAAGCGATATCGAAGCGTTCGCCGCCATTCTAAAAAAAGGTCAGGCCACCTACCAGGGAGTAGTCATCGGCAATGCCCAGGCAGGGATCAAAACCATTGCCGATATCCGGGGCAAGGAGATGGCATACGGTGATCCGGCATCCACCTCCAGCCACCTGATTCCCAAATCGATTTTGGCGGCGCAGGGCCTTAAACACGATATCGACTACAAGGAGCATTTCCTTGGCGCCCATGATGCGGTGGCCTTGACCGTACAGAGCGGAAAAGCCCAGGCCGGCGGTCTCAGTCGCCCCATTTTCGAGACATTGTTGGAAAAAGGTGTGATCAAGGCGGATCGCGTCAACGTCATCACTTACTCCAAACCGTTTCCCCAATATCCCTGGACGATGCGTTCGGACCTGGCACCGGATTTGAAAGCCAAAATCAAAGAAGCATTCTATTCGGCCAAAGACAACCGCGTGCTCAAGCCGTTCAAAGCACAGGGTTTTGCCCCCATGCAGGACAAAGATTATGATGTCGTGCGCGATCTGGCCAAAATACTCAATCTGGATCTCAATAAAATGTAAGCTCTCCCTTGGCTTGTCGGGCTTTTTTACCTTACCCCATCCACCGGCCCGACAAGCCGCAATCTTTTTGCTAAAGAAGAACTTATGGCTGCAGCATACGAAACGATCTTAAAAACAGTGAAAGCCCGCCGAAAAAAAAGCCAGGTGCAGGGCGCTGCGATCTTTGTGATGGTAGCCGGATTTTCTTACTATACCGGCCTTTTCGATCCGGTACGCCTCTTCGAGGGTGTTCCCAGTATCCTGGAATTGATGGCCGAAGGTTTCCCGCCGAATTTCAGTGCGGCGCTGACCTGGTTGATGCCGCTGCTGGATACGCTGGCCATGAGCGTGGCCGGCACGGCCTTGGCGCTGATGCTGGCCCTGCCGCTGGGCTTTATGGGCGCACGCAACACGGCGCCCAACACGGTTGTGTATCAAATTGCCCGCACGACCCTCAACGTTCTGCGCTCCATCCCTGAATTGATCATGGGAATCATTTTCGTTGCGGCCGTGGGTTTTGGCGCGCTGCCGGGGGTGCTGGCCCTGGGCCTGCACTCGGTTGGCATGGTCGGCAAATTTATTTCCGAATCGATCGAACATGTGGCCGATGAGCCCATCGAGGCGGTTCGGGCGGCCGGTGCCACGCCCATGCAAGTCATCGTGCATGGCGTCTTGCCACAGGTGTTGCCGCAGATTGCCGATGTCACAATCTACCGATGGGAGTATAACTTCCGTGCATCGACGGTCATGGGAATGGTGGGCGCCGGCGGCATCGGATTCGAACTGATGGGTTCGCTGCGTCTGATGCAATATCGAGAAGTATCGGCTCTGTTGCTGGTCATTCTGGCCACCGTTACCGTTGTGGATGCCATCGGCATCTATCTGCGCAAAAGGTTTAAGTAAACCATGAGTACAAACACTATCGTTGTGACTCACTGGATCCACCCTGAAGTAATCGATCTGCTGCAGCCCCATGGGCAACTAGTGCTCAACCAATCTCGTGGCACACTGCCGACGGAAGAACTCATGCACCGCCTGAAGCAGGCCCATGCCATGATGGCGTTTATGCCCGACAAGGTGGATGATGCCTTTTTGCAGCAATGCCCAAACCTTAAAGTGGTCGGCGCCGCCCTCAAAGGCTATGACAATTTCGATGTGGAGGCCTGCACCCGCCACAATGTCTGGTTTACCATCGTGCCGGACCTGTTGACCAATCCCACCGCCGAATTGGCTATTGGTCTGATGTTGTCGCTGGCGCGCAATATCGGCCCCGGCGATCAATGGGTGCGCAGCGGAGATTTCCAGGGCTGGCTCCCGATCCATTACGGCAGCGGACTGGATGGGGCTACCGTGGGACTCTTGGGCATGGGCCGGGTTGGACAAGCCATTACCCGACGGTTAAGCGGATTTGGGGCCAGGCTTCTCTTCCATGATCCCCGGTCGGTGACGGTCGACGTCGATAGCAATCTTAAGGTGCAAGCGGCCTTCATGGAGGAGGTGCTCAGCCACTCGGATTTTATCATCTGCGCTGTACCGCTAAACAGCCAGACGAAGCATTTGATCAACAGTCGAACCATCGTCCGGATGAAACGCGGCAGCTATTTGATCAATATTGGACGTGGATCAACGGTCGACGAACAGGCCGTGGCGGAGGCTCTGGATATCGGGCATCTGGCAGGATACGCTGCCGATGTATTTGAAATGGAGGATTGGGCGCTTGAGGATCGGCCCCGGTTTATCCACCCCTCTTTGCTGGCACATCACGATAGAACCATCTTCACGCCCCACCTTGGATCCGCCGTCGACAGCGTTCGCAAAGCCATTGCCATGGAGGCCGGTCGCAATATCATCCAGGCCCTGACAGGTGAAACACCACAGGGTGCCGTCAATCATATTAAAGATTGCAATAAGGGTATGGCAATCGAGCTTTACTGATGTATTGAGTCCCGTACTGTTACACCAATTCACAAGAAACTTGCCGGTAGCGCGCTTTTCTTTCATCACAAAATCGACAATACTGCCGTCGGTATCCAAGTAAACTATCTTGTTGGATATCGTTGCATGATTTTTTGCTTGACAACACCATTGACTTAAATCTAAGTAGCGCAGATATCTCGGAAAGAATTCCGATACGGAAACATATATCTAAAAAATAAAATCGGTTTAATCGAATCAAGCCGCGAAGGCTATTTTTTCATGAAGAAAAAATAAGCAGTCGCGGCTTTTTTTGTCTTGTCAGTGGAGGATGGAATGTCTGTCAAATTGCCCAAGCAGAAGTTATTCTTGATTAG
>JASFKE010000706.1:0-3049 GCA_050118795.1 Desulfobacteraceae bacterium
GATCTGCTGCCCTATATCATTTTGTTGGTTATTTTACTGTTCAAACCCCATGGGCTCTTTGGCATTCACGAAATCGAACGGGTGTAACTTATGTCGGAAAACCGGTGGTTGGCCACAGGTAACTTTTTTACCACCTATCGCGCGGAACAGCGTATCTTTTTCACGAGTCTGGATCGGATGCTATTTTGCCTGTTCTTGATCGGGTTGTTTTGTTGGCCGCTGATTTTCAAACTCAGCAACAAAAATATGCTGGTTATCGACAGCATCCTGGTCTCCATCGTGGCGATTTACGGACTCAACCTGCTCACCGGCTTTGCAGGGTTGATCTCCATCGGCCATGCGGCTTTTGTCGGGGTAGGCGCCTATACCCTGGCTTCAATCTCCCGCGTCATGGGCGACAGTCATGTCCTGTTGACCCATTTCTGGCCTCTGATGATTCTGTTGGCCGGCGCCGTGGGTGCGGTGTTCGGGGCCTTGGTCGGGCTTCCGGCCCTGCGTTTGAAGCACCTCTATCTGGCCATCGCAACGCTGTCGTTTCAGATGATTTTTCAATGGACCATCAACTTCATGAAGTTTTTCAACCAGGGACAGACGATCTTTATCGGCCGGGTCTTCTGGTTCGGCGAAAGGGTGAGCCGCAAGGAGCACTATCTTTTCTGGTACTATGTGATTTTGGTGGTGGTGGTGATACTGGGTTTCGCGGTTCGCAACCTGCTGCGCACCCGCTACGGACGGTGTCTGATGGCGGTGCGGGATAATGACCGGGCCGCGGATGCCATGGGCATGCACCCGGGCTTTACCAAGGTGTATGCCTTCGCGCTGGCCGGTTTTTTTGCCGGTATCGCCGGCGCGCTGCACGCCTATCTGTGGTTGGGTGTGGGCTTTGAGTCTTTTACCCTGCATCACTCCATCTCCTATCTGGCCATGGCCATCGTGGGGGGGCTGGGCAGTCTGGTGGGCTCCTTTTTCGGGCCGGCAGCCATCCAGGTACTGGAACTTCAAGTGGAGAATCTGGCCGAACTGGTGGGGCACTACATGGCCCGTACAGGGGATTTGGCCACGGCCCTGCGGCCGCTCTCCTTCGGCCTTGTGATTGTGCTCTTTTTAATGTTCGAACCCAGGGGGATCGCCAATTGGTGGCGTATTGCCCGCACATATTTAAAGTTATGGCCTTTCAGATATTAACCATTAATGGTGGTGACAAGTATCTATCATCCAATCGAAAAAGGGGGAAGTATGAGAAAAGCATTAGCATTGATTCTGACCGCCGCATTGGCATTGTTTCTCTTGCAAGGTTGCGGTGAGAAGGAAGTCGTTGAAAAGGTCGTCGAAAAGGTCGTCGAAAAGCAGGCCTTGCCCCAAACATATAAAATAGCTTCATCTCTGGCCATAACCGGGCCGACCTCGGATGTGGGCAGCCCCTATTCCAAAGGGATCAACGACTATGTTCGTTATGTCAACGATGAAAAGCTGTTGGGCAAGGATACGCTGGAGGTGATCATTAAAGATGACGCCTATAAAACAGAAAACACCAAGCGTAATTTTGAAGATTTTCTTGCCCAAGGCATTGTGCTCTACCTGAACTACTCCACCGGCAGCACAATGGGCCTGAAAAGAGACTTCGAAGAAGAGAAGATTCCGGTGATTCCCGCATCCTTTCACGCCGGTAACCTGGTGGACTCCAACTACATCTTTCTGCCGATTCCAAGCTACTCCAGCCAGGCGATCGGTCTGGCCGAGTATGTCGTGACCAACCATAAAGGCGGCGGCAAACCCAAGGTGGCCATGTTCATCCATCCATCCGCTTTTGGTCGCGGACCTGTTGACGACGTGAAAAAGGCAGCGGCCGCTGGTTTGGGTATTGAAATTGTCGAGGTGGTTGAGCACGGCAAGGATCTGGACAACACGGCCATGCTCAAGCGTCTCATCAGCAAAAAGGTCCAGTACATCATCAGCCAGACGGTACAGCCGCCGGTGGCCACCATGCTCAAAGGCGCCATGAGTTTGGGTGTCGCGGCCAAGAGTTTCGGAGAAGAAGGCAAAATCACCTTTCTCTCTTGCCATTACGCCGGCGGTCCTGACCTGATAGCCCTGGCCGGAGCGGATGCCGAAGGCTCTTTCTGGACCACCGCGTACCGGCTGACAACGGCCAAAGGTCCGGGCACCGATGCCCAACTGGCGATGGCCAAACGTTACGGCCGCGACAGCAAGCTGGCCAATTCTCAAAACTACACCAACGGCATTCAGGTCACCCAGATTGCCGTGGAGGCCATGCGACGGGTCAAAGCCAAAGGAAAGAAAATATCCCGTGAAACGCTGCATGAAGAACTTTTAGCCATGAATGGTTACAACGCCTATTATCCGCTGACCACGGTGGGCCCGGTCTCTTTTTCCAAGGATGACCGCGAGGGCGTCGATTTGCTGCAATTGTACCGGGCCGAGGGCGGGATATTCAGCGAGGTCGGCGCTCCGTTTGCCT
The DNA here is from genome assembly GCA_050118795.1 of Desulfobacteraceae bacterium. Lineage (GTDB taxonomy): Bacteria > Desulfobacterota > Desulfobacteria > Desulfobacterales > Desulfosarcinaceae > JARRKU01. The sequence goes on from JASFKE010000706.1 coordinate 2,480, forward strand.
CCGAATATGTGAAAAGGATCAAATAGTAACGGTTTTACAACCATAGGGGGAGTGCAGGCCGGCCCATGACTTCAGAAACAAATGATCTGTTAGCGGAAGTAAACAACATTGAAGTGGTTTACAACGATATCATCCAGGTCCTGAGAGGTGTCAGCCTGAAGGTCCCCACAGGGCGGATCGTGGCCCTGCTCGGGACCAACGGGGCCGGCAAGACCACGACCCTGAGGGCTGTCAGCGGCCTGCTGAAGCCGGAAAACGGTTTTATCAAAGAAGGTTTCGTCAAATTCAAGGGCCGGGACATTACCAATGTCTTAGGGACCGAGGTGGTTCGGCTCGGGGCGGTTATGGTCCCGGAAGGGCGCCGGGTGTTCAAGCACCTTACGGTGGATGAGAATATTCGCGCCGGATCGATTACCCGCAAAGACGGGGCCCAGGCCATCCGGAACGACCATCGCAAGATGTATGAACATTTTCCCCGGCTGGCGAAAATCACCCACCGGCTGGCCGGATATTGTTCCGGCGGTGAGCAGCAGATGATCGCCATCGCCAGAGCCTTGATGGCGGCGCCCC
>JASFKE010000707.1:0-3048 GCA_050118795.1 Desulfobacteraceae bacterium
AGATTTTGTCAAGGCCAACATGGATTCGTCGACCTAATAGTCGTATTATATTACGTTTGATAATTCGAGTCCGGCTGAAGGCTTTTTGGGACTCACGGGACGCACTCACTTATTAACCTGAATTTTGCATCTAAAAACTGACAATGGGTGGATACCACCCGGGAACTCTTTTCATATTTGACTTTACCTATCTTGCTCCGACGCGCAAGCCCAAGCAGGGCCGCTGTAAGATGATGGCCGGTGTTTTGATGCTACTGTTTATAGGGTTTAACCGCATATGGCACTTTAGCTACCTGCGCCTGGACGCCATTGTGTGCGGATTTTTCAGTCTAACCCGGCTGTCGGCGGCCAGTACCCTCTGGCGCTACATCAACAGTCTGGGGATCAACTAGGCCCAGTCGCTGCTTAAGCTGCTTAAAATGATGTCCATGCTGCGCGAGCGGGTCTGGTTATTTCTTTCCTGCGCCCTAAGATCGAATAGAACCAACCGGCAGTGTCGCTATTTGTGCGGCAAGGGTGTTATATTCTCTTTGACCCAGCCATTCAGGGCGCCATAGGTCTGGGCGCCCACCAGTAAAAGGCCCTTCATATGAAATGTGGGCACCGCATGGATACCCATTTGCCGAGCGCGTTGCCAATCTGCATCCACAGCGTCTTGATATGTTCCGTTGAGCAATACCTGTTGCGCCTCATTGCGATTGAGGCCCACCTTCTCGACAAGATCACCCAGTACATCCGGTTGAGCGATGTTACGCCCCTCAGCGAAATAGGCGTGAAAAGCCTTGTGGTGGAAGGCTTCCCCCTGTCCATTATCCTCTGCCCATTTTCCCAACTCCTGGGCACGGCGGCTGTTGTATGTCATGGTGCGCCGCCCGAAGGCGAGCCCCAGTTGGTCTGCGGTCTGTTTCAGGTGGTCCAGCATTTTCGGAATGTCCAGGCCGCGGCCGGCAAATAGATCTTCAAGTGTGCGGCCTTGGTCGGGAGTTTCCGGATGCAAGGGAAAGGCGGTCCACTGGATCGCTAAATCGTGCTCTTTTCGCACTCTTTCAATACGCCCGGTAATGAAATAGCACCAGGGTCAGATGTAGTCTGAAAAAATTTCGAGTATCTCATTCATTTGAAAGTTTCCTTCAGTGCTTTAGGGGTGAAAGCGCCAGAGGGTTCCAGAGTCATGGAAGGCGTCCGGAGGTGGAGCCGTATGCCGATACTGCGAACCTCCGGCAACTCGGGATCTGGAATTCTCCGGCGCTTTCAACTTAAGTGTATGATGGTGCGCCCTTTATGTTTCCGCGCCAGCATATTATCGATGCACTGGTCGAGATCGTCCAGCCCGATCTCTTCCACCACCTCTTCCATATTGGGTATCTTCCAGTCGGAAGCCAGTTTTCGCCATATTTTTTCGCGCAGCGGCATGGGGCAGTTTTGGGAATCGATGCCCACCAGGACCGCGCCTCGTAAAATAAACGGATAGACGTTGATGGGCAGGTCGGCCGAGGCGGCATTGCCGCAGGTGGCGACCACCCCATAGGAATCCAGGGATTTAATGGTGGTGGCCAGGATATCGCCGCCCACCGTATCGATGCTGCCGGCCCAGCGGCCCTTGAGCAGAGGGCGACCGGTTTGGTCAGTGGCCTCTTCAATGGAGATGATGATCTGAGCGCCTATGGTTTTGAGATAGTCGGATTTATCCGTTGCGCCGTTGATGGCGGCCACAGTAAATCCCATTTTGGCCAGGATGGAAACCGCGATGCTGCCCACGCCCCCAGTGGCACCGGATACCAGGATGTCGCCGCGCTCCGGGGTGATGCCGTGCTCCACCAGCTGGTGGACGGACAGTGCCGCTGTGAACCCGGCGGTGCCGTAGCACATACTTTCGCGCAGGGTCAGCTCCCCGGGCAGGGGCACCACCCAGTCGGCGGGGATGCGGATATACTGTCCGAATCCGCCCGAAGTATTCATGCCCAGGTCATAACTGGTGACAATGACCTCGTCTCCGGGGTGAAACCGGTCACTGGTGCTTTGGGCGACGACGCCGGCGGCATCGATGCCGGGTGTGTGGGGGTAGCTGCGTGTCACCCCCTTGTTGCCGGTGGCGGACAAGGCGTCCTTGTAATTGAGCGAAGAGTATTGGACCCGAACCACCACATCTCCGGGCGGCAGGTCCTCTATGGATTTTGTGGCGATCTGTCTATGATACGTTTTATCGCCGGTTTCGCTCACCACCATGGCTTTGAAGCTGGTCTCTTGCATTGGCAGCCTCCTTTTACAAATGGTTCCGGTTTACCCCGACGCCGCAAAATGGGATTTACTGGTATTTGTTTTGAAGCGCCGAAAGCCTTGACAGATATCTTTGACGGTACATCAGCCCTTTCTGGTTGTTGATATCGTAAAAGACATAATCGAGGTGGGGACGAATATCGAGACCGTAGGAGTTGAGCTTGGCATCATTGGCCATATCGATCACCATCAGGGCATAGTAGTTGATCAACATGCGTTGCTTGGCATCGCGCCGAAGCAAGTAACTGCGTCCGCCCAGGGTGTTCAAAAAGAAATGCGAGTATTGATACAATGTTTTAAGGTTGAGTTGAGTTGAATCGTTGTTGCAGGCAACTATCCAGGTGAAAAGGACGGCCATGGCCGGCTCCATAACGGCAGATTCACTGTTTAGAATCTCTTTCATCAAATTGATGCGATTTTTGCCCAGAACGCGATAAAAATGGGTGACGTTTCCCACCAGGCTGTGGAGCTCGTCCATCTCACCCACGTTAACGGGGGGGGCCGCTGCAAGTTGTTTTGAGATCTGGTCGAACAGTTCTTCCGCCCGCATGTTGATGCCTGGCCAGATAAGATAGGCTTTGCTGTCCAGATATTGAAAAAAAGCCGCCACTTGCCCCGTGATTTTTTGACAATCCATATCCTCGAGGGTTAGGGTCTCCATGGGCTTTTCCGCGCCAAACACGGTAACCAATTCGGACTTGGAGGGCTTCGCAACAGACTGTACTTCCAACTCCTCGGTCAATCGTGTAACCTCGGCCTCAAGTTGCTTAA
>JASFKE010000708.1:0-3046 GCA_050118795.1 Desulfobacteraceae bacterium
GGTTAAAAGCCTTGTCAGCAATGAATGAACGGTATGCAAGAGATACATTCGAGGAATAAACCAGCTGTGAACTTAGCGATGGGGTCAATAAGTGCCATTGACGACACCTTCCCAAATCTTCTTTGCGGGGGTGAGCTTGATGCTCTTCTGATCGATCTGAATAATATGGGCCTCCCCGATATATCGGTTGATCACCAGTGATATCTGGGTGGTGAGGGCATCGATCTCAAAATCGTTCAAGGTTCGCATCATCTTTATGTCGTCTTCGACCAGTTGTTGTAAATAATCCAATTTGTCATGTCCGGTCTGATAGATCCTGATTTTGTCGGTGAACATCAGATTGTAGGCCGAGATAGCCTGGATAAGTTCTATGTTGTAATGGACCCGTTCATACTGCCTGGCCTGCTGGTATGATTTAAAACCGAAACTTTTTTGAAGAAGGCGAACCTCGGTCACCAGGTCGGCTTGTTGCTCAAGCAGTTTTACCTGCATTGCCTCTGCATGGGTTTTTCGGTCCGCCAACTGCTGTTTGAGCAGGACGATGTCCGCGATTTTACCCTGCAGTTCTTCCGATTTTGAGTCCGCCGAGGCCCACGTCACTGTAGCGCTGATGACCAGCAGGCAGGCCAATGCCAACGAGGCCGAATTGATAGCATAATTTCGGTTCAAAAGGCGTTTCATCTCTCTTTTCCTATTACTGAATTTGCAGTTTCCTGCTTAAATCCTCAGACAAGTAGAGGCGTGTTCCATAGTTTTCCCATCGCCCAATGGTTTTGAGGCCCACCATTTCGAGTTGCTCTCCTTGCCATTTGGAAAGTTGCCGGGTCGCCTTCCGGGTAAGCTGGGTAAGACCGTTGAGTGAGAGCCGTTTGCCCTTCCACTGTGACAGGTACTTGGCCGATTCGGCTGGTAACTCAGTCAAACCGTTGAGGCTGAGCCATTCGCCGGGCCATTGGGAGAGGCTTTTGGCCACCGGCGGCGGCAACTTCGTCAAACCATTCAAGTAGAGACCTTTTCCAGGCCATTTTGACAGGCATTCGGCCGATTCGGGCCCAAGGGTGGTGAGCAGAAATTTTCGGTCGTAATTGCCCATGCAGATCTCTTGTTGGATGGTCTTGTCCTGCTTGGTGTCAACTTTGTTCTTTCCACCGGTTTTTACGGCCGCCATGGATTGAATATCCGCCCATATTGATTCCAGTGACGGCGCAGCTGCATCGATGTGATCAATGGAGAGTTTGTTGCTGCTTTTGGAGTGTTCGTCTACAATTTGTATCGCCTCTTTTTCAAATTCATCAATGGACAGACCGGTAACGCCTTGCTGAAGTGTTTCGTAGAGCCGGGTCTTGCGTTCCAAATAGAGAAGTTCTTCCGATGATGAACTCAGTTGCCGGATAGGGGTCTCTAATTTGTCCATGTATACCATTCGACGCTGAATGGCGCGAATTTCCAACTCTGTTTGCCTGTTTTTAAGTGCGCTCTTCAAGGTGTTGGGATTCACGGTTGCGGTCGAAGCGATGATTTTCTCCCGTGACTGATTTACGCCGCTTTGATAATATGCCTGCAGCTGTTTGATCTCCTCAATTTTCAGCATGACATGTTCGCGGGTGGAAGTAATTTTTTCTCTGAGTGATATAAACGTCGAGGGTATTGGCCCATCGTCCGGCTGGGGATTTTTTGGGGCAACACTTGCATCGGCGGCAACGGGTTTTCGGGTTGCCGTATCGGATAATGGCGCGTTATCGTCTTCAGTTGAAGCAGGCGGCGCCGTCTGCGGGACTTCGGAGAGCAAAGGGGGTGAAGCGCTATTGGTCGGGGGCAATCCAAAACGCCAGTATGCGGCAGTGCATATTCCAATGAGCAGCAGCGCAGCAAGAGAGTATTGGAAAATCCGCTTTCTTTTTGTGGGTTTTGCAGCGCGAGCTTTGCGGGGGCGTTTTTGCCGGCTCTGTTTGGGCGGTGGGTTCTCAGTGCCGGTGACTTCCTGTAATATGCAGTGGTCATTTTGATTGCCGGTCTCCGGAGATTCGTTGGTTTCGCATTTTTCGCCGGTTGGCGGGCAGGGATCAGTTGGCGTCTCAACTTTTTCAACAGAATCAGGTGCTGGTTTCTCGGGCGCTTTTTTAGAATCGGTTTTATCGTTAAGGGAATCGGCATTTGACAGCAGATTCGTTAACTCGTCATTAAATTCTTCAAGGGATAATTTTGTTTTTTCGCTCTCTTGACCTTCACCTTGGGATCCATCTTCGGCAGGATTATCCCCGGTAGGCGTCGCAGCCCCACTTTCTGCCGCAGGCTCTGTGGTTGCACCTGGTTCACTCTCCGATCCCTCTTCGGCGGGTTGGCCGTCATCGCCGCTGATCTCGGCCATGATCTTGTCCAGAGCGGCCTGCTGTTCGTCGTCCAGCGCATCGGACGGGATCTGTGCATCGGCTGGCGGCGTCGCTTCCGGCTCTTGGGTTTTTGATTCAGCGTCATCACCGTTGATTTCAGCCATGATCTTGTCCAGTGCGGCCTGCTGTTCGTCGTCCAACTCATCGGGCGAGTTCTGCCCCTCGGCGGTCGGCGTCGCTTTCGGCTCTGGGGCATCGTCACCGTCATCTGTATTGATTTCGGCCACCATTTTATCCGGTGCGGCCTGCTGTTCGTCGTCCAGTGTTTCGGAGGGGGCCTGGCCTTTGGCGGTTTGAGTCGCTTCCGGCTTTTGGGTTGCGGATTCAGCGTCATCACCGTTGATTTCGGCCATGATCTTGTCCAGAGCGGCCTGCTGTTCGTCGTCCAACTCATCGGGCGAGTTCTGCCCCTCGGCGGTCGGCGTCGCTTCCGGCTCTGGGGCATCGTCACCGTCATCTGTATTGATTTCGGCCACCATCTTGTCCGGTGCGGCTTGCTGTTCGTCGTCCAGTGTTTCGGACGGGCTCTGCCCTTTGGCGGCCGGTGTCGCTTCCAGCTCTTGGGTTGCGGCGTCAGCGTCATCACCGTTGATTTCGGCCATGATCTTTTCCAGAGCGGCCTGCTGTTCGTCGTCCAACTCATCGGGCGAGTTCTG
>JASFKE010000709.1:0-3040 GCA_050118795.1 Desulfobacteraceae bacterium
GCAGACCACCAGGGTGGAGAGGCCTTGGTAGCTTGAGATTTTGTATTGCCCTTGTGGCTACTAAGTTCCGCGTTAAAATAATCACGAGATACCACACAAAACTGCCACCTTGGGGTTTTGCTATAGACACAACTTCAGATACACTTGGGATTACAAACGGTTATATGTAAAATCATTGGACCCAAAAAACCTATGATACCAATATTTATTCAAAGGTTAATCGAAACGATAGATAGGGTATTCGATCTATCACAGGATATAAGAGGTTCCAGATTCCATTGATATCTACAAATCACAGGTTCACCGAAAAAACCAATAGCTGCAACCAGGCAAAATTTTTCTATAGTTGAATCGATTTATCCGGGTCCGTCTCGGGACTGACAGTCCTATAGTTCCTCTATCGGCAATCGCTCCGGCCATCTCTTGCGCGGATCTTTGTCAAACATATCGCTCCAGTCCGGACAACCGATGCCCCTTTGGTGAATGGCCAAGGGGTGATCCGGATGGCGGCAATACCTTTCAATGCCTTTAAAGCCGAAATAGTAACAGGTTCCACAAACCTGGTTGGACATAATAACCTCCTGCGGATACCAGCATTGCAGCCGATAGCGGCACCATTGGCAATCAAAAGTGCACTGTTCAAACGACCGCGGTGGTATGTTGTTGGCTGTTATGATTTGATAGGCGCGCTTGTGAAGATACTGAAAATCAGAACGGTTAAAATAGAGGCGTTCAAAATAAAGCTCGGAGTTGTCTTTGCACTGGATGGCCACCAGCGACCGTTCAAGTCCGGCATAGCCCATGTAGCACTGGCATTGGCAGTAGTAAAGTGGCTGCACCTTTCGCACGCCGGCAGCCTTGAACATCTCGAACTTTTTCTTGTTGGCACTTTTGCATTCCAACACATAGGGCTGTTGGGATATGCCGTGGATGCGGCCGTCCCAATGGCCGCGAAAAAGACCACCGTGTGTTTCAAAAACCCGCTGGCGCTGGTCGACGTTGTAACCGGCCGCGTTAAACCATTGGACCAGGTCCTCTTCGACGTGATCACCGAAGCGAAAGAGCATGATGACCCGTCCGTCTATCGGATTGGGCGTAAAGCCGCGGAACCCGTACCACAGCGCCCTGTCGCAGGGAGTGCCGATTTCGGACATGCCAAGGTAGTGACGGTCGTTTTTGCGCGTGCGCTCTGCAGCCTCATATAAGTCGTTGACCACCCGGGTGGCGGTTTTATCCATTGCAGTTTTGATTGGGGCCATTTTCTTCTCCAGCAACGTTCCAGGGTTTGACACCCCAGTGGTGTACGTTCCACCACTTGTTTTTTTCGATGATTTCGATCTGCCCGGGCAGGCTCATCTGCAGCTCACCGTATCTGTCCTTGGCCTCGGCCACAGTTTCCGGCGGATCGGTGCCCACCAGATCCTGCCAGACGCGCCGCGCCTTTTTTTGGCCCCACTTGGAGCCGTTGCCTTCAAAGTCAAAAAATTCATTGACCCACATCGTTTGGATGGACCCATCTGTTTGGCAGGCCATTTTCATGCGCAGCATGTTATTGCCCGCCCTGGAGATATAGGCTTCGATCTGCACTTCGACGATATCCACGGCCAGCGGCGCAGGGGCTTGGGACCAGGCCACGCTTTTCATTTCGACATCGCCGTGGTGTTCGACCGTTTCCACGGGCCAGACATATCCGCAGGCCCGGCAGACTTTTGCCGCTACGGCCACAAGTTCAAAGCATTTGGGGCACACCTTTAAAATCGGGTCAGCAGCGCCGCTTTTGCGACCGGGCACCACTACTTTGGGCGTGTCCGGATCTCCATGGGTTGCACAATTGTTGGAAAGGTCCAGTATCAGCACATCGGCTTTTCCCGGATGGGGACGCAGGCCGCGGCCGCACATCTGCACGTAAAGGGCCGCCGATTTGGTCGGCCGGCACATGATGACACAATCAACCGCCGGGCTGTCCCAGCCCTCGGTGAGCACACCCACGTTGCAGATGATGCGCACCAGCCCCTTTTCAAACAGACGCAGGGTCATGTCGCGCTGGAACAACCCCATCTTTGAGTGCACGCACGCCGCCGTGTAACCGGCCTTTCGAAAAGCTTGCATGACCTTTTCGGCATGTTCGATGGTCACGCAAAACACCACGATCCGTTTACGGTCCGCAGCATATTTTTCCATGGCGCGCACGGCCGAGCCCACATGTTCGCTGCGGCTCATCACTTCGGCCAGGCCGGCCGTATTGAAGTCTCCGGCGACCTTAATCTTTTTCAGATCGTAGGAGATGTTCTTGGCCTCTTTGGCGCGATAGGCACAAAGATACCCCTGGTTTTGGAGCTCTTTGATGCCGATGCGGTAATTGAGCGATTCGAACAGGTTGTCATGGTCCGCTCTTTTGGCTGTGCCGTAGATATACCCGTGGCCCAAACGAAACGGTGTGGCTGTAAAACCGATGATACGCACCTTGTGGTTGTATTGTTTCATGGCGGCGAGCCATTGCTGGTACTGGCTTTTTTTGTTGATGGGGGGCAGGCGATGTGACTCATCAACAATGACAAGATCAAATGGCGCCGTAGTTTCAACCCGACGCATGAGCGTTTGCACACTGCCGATCACGACCGGCTTGTCGGTATTAATCGCCATGCCCGTGGATGCGCAGGCGACACCAACAGGCGCCTGGGGCCAGACCTTTAAAAGTTTGTCCCGGGCCTGGGTGATCAACTCCCGGCGGTGGGCCAGGATCCCGATGCGAAGGTGCGGCCACTGGCTGAGCAGGGTTTCGATCAGTTTGCAGAAGATGATGGTCTTTCCGCTGTTGTGATGTACGGTAAAATCGTCTGTCAGATATAAATGATCGCCATCGACTTCAAACCCAAAATAGGGTGCATTTTTGTCTGCTTTTATTGAAAAACCGGTGTTTAAAACAGATTTTATTTGCCGGCGCTGGGAGGCTTGTTTACGAAAAATTTTAGTCGGAATGATGGAACAATCGCCGGAAATACTAATTCTATAATACGGCTGATCATAACCTTTTACATAT
>JASFKE010000710.1:0-3039 GCA_050118795.1 Desulfobacteraceae bacterium
TGGGATATATCGGCCAGCAATTACCTTAGAGCCCCAAAATGGCCCCGACCTGGTGAAGACTTTCAATGTGGGTATCGGCCGAAAGATTAGGGTTGCCATAGGCGATGAATGGCACTGTTGCGGCATGGGAAGCCTGGGCATCCAGTGGAGAATCGCCGATATACACCATCTGCTCCGGCTCAATGCCGAAGTGTGTCAAAATAACGTTCAGCTGCTCGGGGTCGGGCTTGGGCAGGCGTACATCCGAAGCGGTGATCACAATGTCGAACTGCCCCTCCAGGCCGTGTTCAGACAGCACCCTATCCATTGTATCCACCCGGTTGGTGGCGATGGCGGTCCCATAGCGCGGCAGCAGTCTTTCCAGCAAGGCTTTCAGTGAGGGCTCTATCACCATCCGGCGAATAAATGTTTGTGGATCTATTTGCTGACGATACTGAAGAGCAGATGCCAGCAAATCCTGATCCTGGACCAGGTAGACCAAAGTTTCGTCGATGGTGTGCATGTGCGCGTAGACAAACTGCTCTGGTGTCATGGCCGGCAGACCAACATGCTCCAATAGCTGGTTATAGTAGGTGCGGTTCGCCAGGGAGGAATCAAACATCACCCCGTCGCAATCAAAGGCCACCACCTTAATGGCTCGGCGGTCGATCATTTTGGCGTTTTTTCCCCGGAATCAGGCAGGGGCCGTATCCGGCCGTAAACACGAATCCGCAGTTCGGGCTTTTGCTTGATGTCGGTCTTGATCAATATGGTGTCGCGATAGCTTCCAGGTTCAGTTTTGGTATTTTCGACCAACAGTTGATACCCTTTTTCACCGGAAGCCGAAGCCAACGGTTTGACCTGGTATTGCAGGAATTGGTCCTGCTGGGCTTTGACCTCTTTGATGGTGAATTCACGCCCGTCGGTGGGAAAAATCCGGATGGTTTGGCTCAGAGGTTGCCCCACCTTGCCGGTAAGCCTGACAGACTTTGGCGCTACGGAGACATAACCTTTGACTTTGGCAGTCACTTTTAGTCTGGTACTCGGATTGGCAGGATCGTTCGTATATACGGTAAATCCTTTTTTCAGGGTACTGCCGCCCCGGTTCTTGGTATTGACCACCACGCTGATGTTGTCCCTGCCGCCTGCAGAGATGCGCCCCGGATTCGAGGCCACCGAACAGCCTCAATCGGGACGGATATTTTTTATCACCAAGGGGGCGTCGCCCTGGTTTTCAATGACAAAGTCGTATTTTATTTCCGTGCCTTCGAAGACCTCTCCAAAGTCATGCTCTTTTTTAGGGTAAACCGCTTTAGGTGCAGCTTGAGCGGAGGATTGATCTTTTGCCGATAAGCGCGTCTGTGCCGAAGGCTCGGGCTGGGCGGCAAAGCCAGGGCCGACTATCAAAACCACCCACAAGATCAGGTAAATGGCGATTGCTCCTAAACGTGACATCAAATCTCCTATAAGTGCCGGGTTATTATCAAACCGGGTGACGGCCACCCGGCAGCCATTATCACGCCCATCGGTCGACGTGTTTTTTAGATTTAAATTCGGCATATTATACGGCACCCCATAATACCGTCAGCAACGGCGGCAGCTTAAATGAGGATACCGTCATATACCCGAACGATATATATAAATCCGGCGCGAACCTAAGTCAAGCTAAGGTCAAGCTGATATATCGGGTAGATCCGGTGAAAAGTTGAGGCTACATCAAAAACAGGGGATCAACATCGACAGCCACACTGATATCCTTTTTTTTGATCATCGGATTGTCCCCGTAAAACAGATCCCTCAAAAAGCCGTGAAGGGGCCCAGGCTTGGGGCATCTGATCAATAGCTGCCACCGATGGTAGTCGGCGATTCGCGCCAGGGGTGCTTCAATGGGACCCATCAACCCCACATCCTTAAAATTTGAGTGGGATTTTTGCAATTGCCGACACCGTCGCCCCAATTGTTTGACATAGTGAGCCGTACGCGTCTTGTCCTTTCCCTGAATCCGCAGTTGCACCATGCGGGAAAAGGGAGGATATCCCAGCGCTTTCCGGAATTCGATCTCTTGACGGTAAAACGCCCCGTAATCCTGATCGCGGGCCGCCTGAATACTGAAATGGTGGGGGTTGTAAGTCTGCAGAATCACCTTGCCGGGGGAGGTGCCGCGCCCAGCGCGACCGGCCACCTGGGCCAGGAGCTGAAATGTCCGTTCGCCCGCCCTAAAATCCGGCATGCTTAAGGACAAATCGGCACAGACAATTCCCACCAGTGTGATGTGGGGATAGTCATGGCCTTTGGCCACCATCTGGGTGCCGATCAGAATATCGACTTGGCGCTGCCTCAGGGCTTTGAGGATACGCACCGTGGCCCCCTTGCGACGGGTGGTATCGCGGTCCATTCGGGCAACCCTGGCCTGGGGAAAAAGCGACTGAATCTTCCCCTCCACCTTCTCGGTCCCCAATCCCAACCATTTGATCCGGGGGGAACCGCACCGGCTGCAACAACTGTTTGCGGCCGGGCGACTGAGACCGCAATGGTGGCATTTATAGGCGTTGATACCTTTATGATAGGTCAAAGAGATATCGCACCGGTCACACAGCAAAGGCGCCCCGCAACTTTCGCAAACCAATATGCTGGCGAATCCGCGGCGATTGAGAAACAACAGCACCTGTTCCCCGCGGGAGAGGCAAGCTTCCATGGCCTCAATCAATTGCGGTGTGACAAACCGCCGCACCCCCTGCTCTTCTTTAACTAGGGCAAGGTCCTGCACCACGATCTGCGGCAGGCTCCGGTTATCGATCCGTTCATGTAAAGAGACCTGACGATATTTGCCGATCTCAACATTATAGGCCGACTGGGTGGAAGGGGTGGCAGACCCCACGATGGCGACGGCTCGGTTCATTTGCGCCCGCACCACGGCCAAATCCCTGGCATGATAGCGTAACGATCCCTCTTGCTTATAAGAATCGTCATGTTCTTCGTCCACAACAATCAGGCCGAGACGATCAAATGGTGCAAATATGGCCGACCGGGCGCCAATGGCAATGCGGGTCACACCCCGGG
>JASFKE010000711.1:0-3036 GCA_050118795.1 Desulfobacteraceae bacterium
ATTCTGGAGATCTCGCTGAAGGTCTGTATCTCCGCCGGCAGATCGTCCGGACCAATGAACTCATCCACACCTAAGGCCAGAGCGCGCTCGATGACGTTTTGAAGTTGAATCAGGTTGCCGGGCCAATGATATTGCATCAAAGTATCAAGGGCTTCCGGAGAAACGCCGAAAATACGCTTTTTTTGTTGTGTGCAGATTTGACAAATAAAATGATGGATGAGCAAACAGATATCTTCACGCCGCTCTCTGAGGGGCGGCAGTGTAATCACAACCGCATTCAGCAGATCGAACAGATCCTTTTTCAAAGCCCCGCTGTCGATGACCGCCCTGATCTCTTTTCCGGTGGCCGCCACAACCCGTGCGCTGATGCCCTTTTTCTTTTGCTCGGCCTCAATGGCCTGAAGAAGGTTAAGCCTCACTGAAGGCGCCAGCTCGGCAATCTCATCCAGATAAATGGTTCCGCCATCCACCTTTTTGATCAGAGCGGTAACATGGCTGATCATCTCTTTTTCGGGCACGCCTTCGGAGATGCTGCCGCAGTTCACCGGAACGAAGGGCATCTGTTTGCGCTCGCTCTTTTCGTGTATGGTGCGGGCCACCAACTCCTTTCCGGTACCGCTCTCGCCTTGAATCAGAACCATCGGGTTGCTCGCGATCACGTTTTCAATCATCTCATAAACTTGCTGCATGGGGGCGCTGATACCGATCAATGATTCGAATTTATATCGTCCGCGGGCCCGTTTCCTGAGCAGCGCGGCCTTGTCTTCGACTTTTTTCTCTTCAATGATCCGATCGATGATCAGTTTGAGATGGTCCAGTTTAAACGGTTTCTGCAGATAATCGTAACAGCCGAATTTCATGGCCTGAACCGCGGATTCCATGGATCCGTATCCCGTAACGATGATGACTTCAATACCGGGGTTGTACTGTTTGACGGCCGCCAGCAACTCCAACCCGTTAAATTCAGGCATCTTGTAATCGGTAAAAATGATATGGACGTCCTTCTCACGGATCAGATCCAGCGCCTTCAGGCCGCTGTTGACGGTGGTGATATCGTAGCCTTGCATTTGCAGATACTGCTCCACCATCATCAGAATATCTTTATCGTCATCGACAAATAAAATGCGGTAGTCGTCCATTGGTCTCTCCGTTGAGCGTTTATTTCAACTCCTTTAATGTATCAGGTGGGGGGGTATCTTCGTCTTGATATTGCCGCTCGAAGTTTAATGCTCAAAAATCCCACCATGGGCGAAAGCCTAGTGATCGCGGCCCATGGAAAGATGGCAAGTTTCTTCGGGTACCTTATTGTATATAAAGGAGCTCTTCAAAAAGATCAAGTGGTGATACGAAAGGGGTAACCTACCTTTGCCGTTCATGGGTCACAAATAACAATGGTTGACAACAATCAACTATTACATTATATTTCAGCACATTACACACCAATCGGCAATACGTTCGAAAACTCGATTCTCAGAAAGCGAAATTATGGTTAAAGTTCTTATGGTTTGCACCGGAAATATCTGCCGCAGCCCCATGGCTGCCGGTCTGCTGGACCACTATTTGCCCGATGATTTAAAAATGCAGGTTGAAGTGACCTCTGCCGGCACACACGCGCTGCATGGCCATCAAGCGGAAATTCATGCCATCTATGCCATGGATCAAATCGGCATTGATATTTCCAGGCATCGGGCGCGACAGATCACCAGGGATATCGCGCGTGGGGCCGATTTAATTCTAACCATGGAGGCGGCCCACTCTAAAAAGGTCAAAAGCTTGCTTGGCTGGCGGAACAAAAAGGTGCAAATGATCAGCAAATTCAATCCCCATTCGCCAATCCATGACATTGCCGATCCCTATGGCGGACAGCTGGAGGAGTACGAGAGGTGTATTGAGACGTTAAAACCTTGTCTAAATAGTCTGATTCAGTGGCTGAAGAACAATATTTGATGAGTACCTTACGCCAACAAATGATCGCCGTATTGCAGGCAGCTCCCACAGACCGGCGGGGGCTGTCCCAGGCACTTGGAATCAGCGAAAAGGAGGTGGACTCCCACCTGCCGCATGTGGCTAAATCAGTAGTGGCAAAAGGCATGGCGTGGCAAGTTACACCTGCATTTTGCATAAATTGCACCTACACCTTCAAAGAGCGAAAACGGCTCTCATCCCCCGGTAAATGTCCTCGATGCCGGCACTCCCGAATCCAGGGACCGTGGTTCAAAGTATCTGCGCAAACATCGTCATCGACATAATCAAATAACCACCCGCCTGTTGACACACTTGAAAATCTGAATTAAATATGTTTTTTCCATTCCAGCAGACAAGGCTGTAACCAGATGTCATCAAGAGAGAATGCACGGTACGCCTAATATCCTTTTTAATACAAACTGATAAATTCGGCGCTGCTGCGATTGGAGCTCTGGGGCAAAACAGCCTTGGCACATAAACACCTGTAAAGGAATCAGGGAGAATGCATATGATCCATGTTGAGAACCTAACCAAGTACTATAATGACTTTTGCGCGGTGGATCAAATCAACCTCGATGTTCAGAAAGGGGAAATCATCGGTCTGTTGGGCCCCAACGGCGCCGGTAAAACCACCACGCTGCGAATGCTGACCGGATATTTCAATCCCTCGAAAGGGGATATTCGGGTTAAGGATATCTCGGTACACGAGAATCCATTGGCCGTTAAAAGGCTGATTGGCTATCTTCCCGAGTCCGCCCCGTTGTATAAAGGCATGCTGGTATACGACTACCTGGATCACGTCGCTGAAATCAGGGGGTTGCAAGATGCGGCCAAAGAGAAACGATTGAAAGAATTAGCCGACATGTGCGGGCTTGGCGGTATCATGCATAAAACCATTGATACACTCTCCAAAGGCCTTAAACAGCGGGTGGGACTGGCCCACGCCATGATGAGCGATCCTGAAATCCTGGTGCTGGATGAACCCACCTCAGGCCTGGACCCCAACCAGATTGTGGAAATCCGTGAAATTATACGAAAAATAGGAGAGGAAAAAACAGTTATCCTCTCCAC
>JASFKE010000712.1:0-3034 GCA_050118795.1 Desulfobacteraceae bacterium
GATATCGCCTCGGAGCCTCGTATTGCTGAAGCTGGCGGTGACGGCTTTCGCACTGGTTTCGGACTGGTCGTCGGGATTGCCTTCTGGCATCTCGCCGGTCATGTCGTCGGGCATCTCGCCGGGCATCTCGCCGGGCATCTCGTCAACGCCGCCCACCCCCGCACCTGGGCCGCCATTGGGGTCGTCGTTGGCAAAAGATTCGAGGATAACGCCGCTTCGGGAGTGAAGGACGGCATCATCGACGACGATGGTGGGGTAGTTTCCCTTAACCTGAATCACGGCCTCTCCGGTGTTGAACACGCTGCGACCGTCGATGGTCAAGCTGCCGCTTCCGCCGCCGTGCATCATAACGCCGAAGCGACCGGAGTTCACTACGCTGCCGTCGGTGAAGACACCGGAGCCTTGGGTCATGATCAGGCCCATATCGGGCACATTCATCCGACATCCACTGAAGGTCCCCAGGGAGCTGCCATCGGCATATGCACCGTAGCCGCTCTCCACTACATCGATGCGGCAGTTGGTTGCATAAAGTTTCACGTCCTGAACAGAGTCGGTGGAAAGCGCGCCCCAAGCCTGAGCTTTGATATAGCTGTTGTTGTAATAAGCGGTGGCGTTACCTAGAGCGTTGGTGGCCCGGCAATTGCCGGTGATGCCCAGCACCCAGGGCACCTCCATCATCACGCCGCCACCGCCAAGGGGCCCACCCAGATAATCATCCGGAAGGGTTCCGTCACGCGCCTCGATATAGGAATTGTTCACTTCGATGGTGCTATTTTCACCAGCCCAGACGGCGGTCCGGATCACCCCCTCGGTCATGATCCGGGCCCGGTCAATGACGAGATCGGCATTGCCCTGTGCCATGATAGCTGCACCAAAACCGGTAAAGTCGTTACCGCCGTTTCCGATGAAGTGAATGGCGGGATTCAGGACGGTGTACTCGGAATCACCGTCGACGACAATTCCGTTGAATTCGTCGCCCACGGAACGAATCATGACATATTCTGCCGTGTCGTCCGTCACGTTGCCGCCGATAACGGCCGCGGCGACAGATTTCTCCGGCACCACCTCGCCATCATCCACATAGATGGCCGACCGGTAATAATAGGTGTCATCGAGGCCCATATCAGTAAACGACACAGTGATATCCTCGGTAGGCGTGAGCACGACGCTGCCCTGGTAAACACCGGGGGCGATGGGCGTCTCAACGCCGTCTACCGTCAGTGTCAAGCTATATCCCTCTTGTGCGGTGACGGTTGCGTCCTCCCCAATGGTGAGCTGGCTCAGACTGGTGGTCTCCGAAACGGTATATGTCTCGCCGTCATCCACGGAAACCACAGAGTCATCATCTCCCCAGGCAACAGCACAGGGCGCCATCGTCATGGTGGTAAACAAGATTGCCGTCACGGCAACCATGATGTATCTTCTCTTCATTCCTCCACTCCTTTCCATTTATATATACCAAAGGTCAAGCCTTGGGAACCCCTCCCGATCTCTTCCTTTGAAAATCAGAATTTGGACCTCATCTCTAACAGGTCCCGAAATTACTACTATACTGCGATTTCGATGGCACCGGTAAATGTGCCCACTGCGATGGACGCTTCCACCCCGTCGACGGTCCGGATCAATGCGGCTCCGTCGGCAGTGGTGAGAATAGAACCGGTGTCGATGTCATTGGCGGCGTGGATGTCATGGTCGTCCTGGGGTGTGACCGAACCCACCGGTTCCTTGTACACGCCTGTGCTGTTTCTGAGTATCAATTTTCATGCCAAATGCGTTGAACGGCCTTGGGTATTTTTTATCACTGAAAATAATTAAGATATCGTCATATTCCGGAAAGGCGTGATGGGCGGCAGGCGTCGTGTTCTCACCGCATACGGCGATATCCGCTCAATATGGTGGGCACTTGGAGCGGGAGAGGCAAAAATTGTTTGCAACGATGGGGTCAATCAGATGGCTTTTTTTTCGCCGTATACGGACAGCGCGAATACTTCCGGGCCACTGTGGCAGACAACTGTCGGCCACCCCCTGTCGTTCAAGACCTGATAATTTTTACGATCCAGAGGAATAAACTTTTTCATAAACGTTTCATAGGCCATCTGCATATACTTCTGGTTTTTCGTCGATCCGTAGTCAGTAAAGATTTTTACATTGTGTGGCCTGTCCTGGATAAAATTAAAGGCGCTCTCGGCCATGGTTTGAGCGGTCTTTTCGATACCGCGTTCTTTTGCATACGGGGCCACCTGCCCATCTTCAATGGTTAAGATGGGCTTGATGCGCATTAAGTCGCCGATAATCCCCTTGGCTAAACCGATGCGACCATTTTTGACGAAGTATTTGAGGGTGGAAGCCGAGATCAACATCAGGGACGAGTCGATAATCTCCGGAAGCAGCTGTTTGATCTCTTCGATACTTATGCCGCGCCCCAAAAGCTCAATGACTTTTGTCGCCGTAAAATAGGATGGCGCCGAAACACTCTGGGTGTCAATAATGTGAATATCCATGCCGGTTGCAAAATCGCGTGCGATTTGGCTGTTTTTCACCCTCTCCGTCATCTTGGATGAAAAATGGATATCGACGATCTTCTTGTACCCCTTGGCCTTGATCGCCTTATACTTATCTAAAATCTCTTTGGGAGATGGCGGCGTGGTGCTGAAATCCCTTACTCGGCCAATTCTCTTGTAGAACTCTTTTTTGGCCAGATTGACGCCATCCTCATATTGATCGTTGTCCAGATTGATCTTGATCCCAATGAATTCCAGCTCATTGCTGCTCATCATCTCTTTAGTGGGCGCACAGCCCGAATCAACCATAACGGCTACATCACTACCCATCAATCTCCCCTTTTCGATACGTGCTGTGAATAAATGAATGGCAATTCATTGTTCGACAAATCTGTAGCACTATGGCTAAGGCTCTGTCAAGATCGCACAGGCGCTCACTTGCAGTAATCTTCTTATTGACAAAATTGGAACGGCCCAATACATAGCGGCTGGAATGAGTTCAAGGGCAAATTAATTATCTTAAAGCCTGTAAT
>JASFKE010000713.1:0-3031 GCA_050118795.1 Desulfobacteraceae bacterium
AAAAGGCGCCTGGGGTAAATTAAAACTTCAGGGGAGTCTGGTCTTCGACGCCCTTCGGACCGGCCAACTCCATCTGCTCAAACAGCAGAAGGCGGAACCCCCTGAAGAGGAAAAGTTTTAATGGAACACTCGGTTTTGGAATGGATTGGTAACGAAGCGCTGCTGCACGAGTTGATTGTCGGGCTTCCCACGTACGTTCTGCTGATTTTCATCGTCGTTTGTATCGGGCTCTTGTCCAAAGGGGCCGGCTGGATGATCGACGGTGTGGTGGATTTGGCCCAACGGACCGGGATGCCGCGGATCGTCATCGGGGCTACCATCATCTCTTTGGGGACCACCATGCCCGAGGCCTTTGTCTCGGTGATGGCCGCCTGGATGGGTAACCCCGGCCTGGCCCTGGGAAACGGTGTGGGTTCGATCATTGCGGATACCGGCCTGATCTTCGGGCTGACCTGTATCCTTGCAGCGGTGCCGGTCAACCGCTACATCCTCAACCGCACCGGCTGGGTGCAGGTGGGATCGGCCACCCTTTTGGTGCTGGTGGCGGTCATATTGTCAATCACCACCACCGGCGAGCCGGTAATCGGCAGAGCCATCGGCATTGTATTTCTCGGTCTATTGGCCGGTTACCTCTATATTACCTATCTATGGGCGAAAAATGGGGCGGATTCGGTTCTGGAAGGTGAACAGAGCATGGAGAGTCAGCCCCGGGCTATCTGGATCTGCTGGATCATGATCGTTGGCGGCCTTACGCTGGTGATCCTGAGTGCTCGAATCCTGGTGCCGAGCGCCTCCGAGATCGCCTCGCGAATGGGAGTTCCCGAAGATGTCATCGCCGCCACCATGGTGGCCTTCGGGACCTCGCTGCCGGAATTGATGACGGCAATTGCGGCGGTGCGCAAAGGCCACCCTGAAATCACCGTCGGCAATGTGGTGGGCGCCGATGTGCTCAACTGCCTGTTTGTCATTGGCGCCGCGGCCACAGCCAAGCCCTTGGCCGTTCCGTCCAACTTCTTTTACTTCCACTTTCCGGCCATGCTGATCATCCTGTGGTCATTCAGAGTCTTCATCTCCATGAATAGAGATGGCCGCTTTCGGCGCTGGCAAGGGATCTGGCTATTGTCGGTCTACGCTGTTTACGTCATACTTCAGTACACCCTCAATGTGGGCGGCGGCCACGCCTGATATGCCCCTTCCCCTTGTGAATGGAATAGGCCACCTCTGCCTTATGGTGGTGTGATGGCCTTTCCGGGATCCCTACCGGGTAAAGGAGCGGGTGAACAACTCCTTAATTGCCGTGGCGCCGTCATCGGTCAAGTTGCGGGTTCCCGTTCCCACAAAGGTCGGGTGCTCCACTTTGGGCAAGTCCTCTACCCATCCATTGTCTTTCCAGGTAAACCATTGATTGCGTTCCTGGTCGAAGACGCTCAGGGGCCGGTTGAACAGTTTGGCCAGCTCCACAGCCCAGCCGGTGCCGCCTTTAACCGTGTCATCGGCTTGAATCCACCCCACGGCAAATACCTGGAACCCGTTGTTGACCATATGGAAAATGGATTGGAAGACTTTTCGGATTTTGTTGGTCTGGGAATATTTGCGATTCATTCGCATGGAGACGATCTCCATGCTGATGTCACCCTGTTTGAGTTCCTCGGGTGATAGAATCGTCAGCCCTTTGTCCCGAACCGGTCTGTGACCTTCGAAAGAGTAGTTGACTTCGTTGATACCGAATTGTTCGGCCTGGCGGCCAAATTCAGTTTCGGTGCCGCGATGTCCGCCGCCGTAAAATGTAAATTGATCTGAATCGGTCATGATATTTCTCCTGTGAGCTCCCGCTGCTAATTAAATTTGTGTTGATATCCAACGCCGCTGTCGGCGCAATGGCCTTTATACTGGTTTAATGCCTTATACAAGACCTTTCTTGCTATAGGCCCATAAAAATGGCATTTGAGATATATTGACACTTATCCGTGTTTGCGACATATAGTTTAAAACCCTTCCAACGGTCAACACCCCTTCTTTTGAAAGGAGATATGATGAGAGACGGCCAGTGCCCCAAATGCGGCGCCACGGAAATTTATACGCCGGGAGACCTGCCGCTTAAAGGCGGCCCTTTCGGCAGCAACTCCATTCCGGTTAGCCTGATGTCCATGGCACCGCTGGATAACTATGTGTGCGCCGTTTGCGGATTGGTGGAAAGTTACGTGGCCGACAAAGACAAATTGCTTGAAATTAGAAAAAAATGGAAGCGCGTCGGAGCCAAGACCACCACCGAAGATTAACCTGCGCCAACGGATCATTATGATGCAATCCATTTGAGGATTACGATATGAGACTGGGATTTAGCAGCCGTCGCATCTCCGGCCTGCGCCACTTTGGGGCCATCTCCCGAATACTGATCAAACATGGATTTTTTGAAATATCCTCCCGCCTGCTGGGCAACAACCGCGGTAAAGTCAAAACGGGGCTCCCTGATCCGGCGCGGGTTCGAAGGGCTCTGGAAGACTTGGGCCCCAGTTTTATTAAATTGGGGCAACTGATGAGCACCCGCGGCGACATTTTTCCACCTGAATATATCGACGAGCTTATTAAGTTGCAGGACCAGGTGCCGCCCGTGCCTTTCAAAGATATCCGCAGATTGGTCGAAGCTGAATCGGGGCAGCCGTTGGATCAACTCTTTGATAGAATCGACTCTGAGTGTATGGCCGCCGCCTCCGTGGCTCAAGTGCATACCGCCCATTTAAAAAGCGGTGAAAAAGTCGCCGTAAAGGTGATCCGGCCGGGTATCCACAAACGGATCCGCAATGACATTCAGCTGATGTATTTTTTCGCCGGCAAGATTGAAAAGAAGTTTGATTTCGGGCGGGTGTTGGGGATTAACAATCTGGTTAAAGAGTTCGAACGCACCATCTTCAGTGAATTGGATATGCTCACCGAGGCAGGGCATATCGAGCGGTTCACCCAAAGCTTCGAAGGTAACCGGGAGATTTACATTCCCAAGGTCTATTGGCAATACACCTCCAAGTCGGTTTTG
>JASFKE010000714.1:0-3031 GCA_050118795.1 Desulfobacteraceae bacterium
AGTTTTCAATAAGAAGGGTTCCGCCGAACGCAGCGTACCTTCTGAAATATAAACCAAAGATGTCTCTTTTTTTAGAGCTTCAAGGCGGAGGGAAGCTGATGATAGACTCCCGTTATCCCATAAACACGGTCCTACGTAATGCACTGATTTGGGGAGATCTTCTCTTTGATAGTCGAATTCGGGTATGCTCGGTACCAAATAAAGTGGCATCTGAGAGGCAAATTCCGTAACGGATCTATCGATAGGCTTTAGCCTGAAGGATTTTCGCAATGCATTGACTTCGCGTTGGGCATTTTTCATAAAAAGAGTAGATGCTATTTTGGCCATTTTATCGATAATGTGCATAACTCTATGCCTGGGCCTGGGGAACCCTAATCCAAAAAGGGGGATGCCGGGCCCAGGCAGCATACAGCTGGCGGTATATGAGAAAACTGCCACAGAAATGTTTCGTATCTCGCGCAGTACCAGAAACGGTGCCCACATGGCAGGATCGGTCACAAGAACATCTGGGCAATATTTATCCAAAACAATATTGAGATCAGATATCTGCTGCGGAATGGTACCGATTAGCCATTGGTGCAACAACCTTCTGTATGCCAACAGGTTTTTTCTATGTCCGGAGATACCCGCTTGAGACCAAACCAGTTGGTCGATATCCGATTCAACCATCTCCATAAAAGGAAATCCCGCAATCCCATTTTTCTCCAAAATGGGCATCACCTTAGCGCCAGTAAAAAAAGCAACTTCATGATGACGCTCCAGAAGGCATTCGGCAACTGCAATATTTGGGAAAAAATGGCCAGGAAATGGCCATACGGAGAAAAGAAATGAGGCCATATCGATTAAAGTGTTTTAAGGGTCACTATTTGTTCTGTTATGCGCGACCATTTTTTGGCCCTAATACGCAACGGTTGACAAGGTTAAAATAGACTCTTAAAAACAACTCGTCGGGCAAGTAACGTCGCAGGAAAAAGAAAAATCTTGCGCGGGGGCCCACCAAATATCGTAATTTCGGGCGCCTTTTGGTAAGCGCTTTGTAGATGATTTTGACGATATCCCCAGCGACCGTCGGGGAGGATAGGGCGGCTTTATCCATCAACATCGCAGCCTTTTTATACCATTCATAGTATATACTATCCGGGTTCAACGCTCCCGTTGCAGAACGATGATCCATTCCCCAACGATCGGTTTTTAGGATTGCCGGTTCAATGATAACAACCTTGATGCCGAAAGGGGTTACCTCCTGGGCAAGTGACTCACAAAATCCTTCCTGAGCGTGCCGGCTGGCACAGTATCCACTGACCGTAACGGCACCACTGCGGCCTGCCACCGATGTCACGGTTACAATACAACCGTTTCGGACGCTGCGCATGTGTGGTAGAACGGCACGCGTGACGGCCATGGTTCCAAAGACATTGGTGTCGAATACCTGTCGAATCTCCTTTTCCGAAGTGTCCTCAAAGTATCCACGCAGGTATATCCCTGCAATGTTCACCAAGCCGTATATCTTTCCGCAGTCAGATACTATATCATCAATAGCTCTTTTAATGCTTCTATCGTCGGTAACATCCAACTGGTGTACATGGATATCCAAATTTTTTTGCTTAGCAGCATTCTTGACCCTGTAACTGTCTGCCAGATTGCGCATTGTGGCATAGACCCTGAAACCCCGTTCTGCAAGATAGATTGCTGCCTCAAGGCCCATATTTCTGGATGCTCCTGTAATAACAACACTTCTTGATCCATTCCGTGGCGCAGATTGCATTGGCTTGCCTTTCCATCTGGTCTTTATTGTAAGCGGAACATCGGAAAAAAGGATGAAAACGTTAATCAACAGAAAAGCTTAACAACCAGATCTGATGTCCATGTGTATCGGGCAACTGGAGATAAACCGCAATTTTGTTTCCATCCGAACTCCAGCAGTGGTCTGCTGTGATGACTGGTTGTCCTAAGTAATCAGGATGGGAGGGAGAGTTGAAGGAGCTAATTCTGCGTCGTCTGGTTCCGTATATATTCATCAACCAGATCTCGGTTTTCAACCAACTCCAATGGCGATTATTTTGTCGGACAGGGAATGGCCAACTGCTTATCCAGCTGAATACATCATGTTTCGGTGAAAGGTGACAATGTTCATCCCATACGCGCAGCTCCCCACCGATTCCTGACGTAAAGGTCAAACGTTTAACTGAATTCGGATCATCTAAGCTCATACGGCAGATATCCATGTAATTCTCTTCCATATTCTCAAAAATTGTACATGAAAAATATACCCATGCATCATTAGGTCCCCATCCATGACTTTCAAACCAAGTCGGATTATTTCCAGGATTATAATAGTTGAGGTTTCCGAGCATTGGTTCAGGGATTTTCAAAAAATCCGCTATTATTAATTGATGGTCCCCAAAGCGGCCCCCTGAACCTTCCAAATCCGACCAAAATAAACGTAATCCATCATGGCTGAACACGGGGTGCAGGCTACCGGACAAGCTGTCGGCCCTGACATCGGTCAATTGATGAAAACTGTCCGTATCTAAATCAAGCACCCATAGGTCATTAAACACGCCCCCACCTGGTTGAAGATAGACAGCCTCAATGGCGGCGTGTTCCTCTTTTTGGGCTTGGAATACGATGTAACGGCCAGAAGGATCAACTGCCGGATTGCCAATATGTTTGTTGGGCAACTCAGGTCGGTCGCAGGTTAAACATTCGCAATCGAATCCTTGTGGGCGAATCCGGTATAGGTCTCTGTAGCCGTCCTGCCCTTTACGATCAAAGTAAATCCATTGATTATCGGGTGACCAATCCACGCGCCCCCCCTCGTCGGTAAGAATCTTTGTTTCCTCGAGACGATAATCCCAGATCGAGGCGCCGGCATGGTTTTCAAAAAAAAGAACCATTGAGCTCCAAAGGATCAGTGACCATTTAAGAGCATTGACATGAAAGCGAAAAAGAAAAGATGACTGATTTGAGTTTTGTAAATCCACGTACATCAGCAGCAGCCTTCTTTCCTGGTAATTTTGCGCATAATGGC
>JASFKE010000715.1:0-3029 GCA_050118795.1 Desulfobacteraceae bacterium
CGTGGGTTTCGCTTTTAATGGGATTTTGGACCGTGGCTGATATGATATTTTGCGGTCAGAACCGGATGTCTCCTTTAATCCAGACCAGACAACCCGGCTCATTGACCTGTAGCGCTTCGGGATTGAAGGGATCCGCATTTGCTCGATTGACATGGTAGGCATAGGTCTCGTCCAGCAAATTGTCGATGCCAATGCTGAGTTTAAAATGCTCCGAGATCTCGTAGGAACCATACAGGTCCACCACGCTCCAATCGGGAGTCTCCTGTACATCCTGGCCGCTGCCGTTTTCGATATCCGCCCGGGTCTGCTTGGCGTTCATAGTATAATTACCGCCGACACTCCAGCTATCCTTGGTGTATGCCACTCCCAGACCTGCTTCAAGGGGCGCGATTTGGGCGATGGGGCGATCATCGGTGGTATTGTCCGCATGTACATACGCCAGGTTTGCCCGGATACTCAAGGCGTCGGTAATTCGATACCCGGCTGCCCATTCGATACCGTATAACTCGGCGTCCACATTTCGATAGATGGTTGCAGTACCGTTAGATACGAGCACGCCATCCTGACCCCGCGCTTTATCGCGCAGGATGAAATCGGTCACGTCATTGTAGTAGATCGACAGATCGGTTGACCACGCTTTGCCGGTCCATTTGTAGCCGGCCTCGATCTGATGGTGCTTTTCCGGTTCCAGTTCGGGATTGCCCACCCAGCTTTTGTCCACGCCGGTTGACATATTCCGCGAAAAGCTCGCCAGATAGCGTTCGGTTGCGTCGGCGGTGCGAACCGATCGGCTGATCCCGGTAAAAAAGGTCCCTTTGCCAATTTGATGTTCGTACTGTACAAATCCGCCGACATTGTCCTCGCTCTTACTGTCCGATGTCTCGGCGTAGTATTGGGCATAGAGATCGTTTGGCGTTGGACTTGAAGCCACATCAGGTTTTTCGTCGCCCCTGGAAATAGATGCCTCCACACGGTCGTAGCGTATACCGGCATTCACCTGCTTCAGGTCACCCACGGGCATGGAGAGTTCCGCAAAGAGTCCGTTCTGCTCCAGCTCGGCCCCCGGCCACATGATCGACTGCAGCGTTGTGGGCTCTTGATCAGACGAGCCTGAATAGCGATCGGCATCCCGCTCGTTTTCCTGGTGGTCGAGGCCGAGGGTGAGTATGGCATCGCCCAGCGAGATGTCTCCCAACACACGGCCACCCATGGTATCGGAGGTGGTCGGTACGCGCATGCGCATGGCCGCAGTCAATTCTCTCAGGGAGTAGTTGTCCATCAAATGGTCAACCTGGGTGGAGTAGATCTCGACCTTAGCCCCGGAAAAGGGCCCCAGTCGATCCCGCTGTTCGTACTTCAACCGGACATTGTCGGCATCGCTGCTGGGCGAATCCATGCCGGCGCCTGCGTAAAGCACATCATCCTCGCGAGTCGCCTCTATATTCAATTCCAGATTCTTGTTCTGATCCGGGGCATACCCCAATATCAGATTCCCCGATTGATTGGTAAAGGCGGAACGCACTTCATTGCCATCACCGTCCTCATAGTTGTCCGCATCCTGAGAGCCGACAATGCCGCGAATATAGCCCTTTTTCCAGCCGGCGGCGACATCGGCTGAAAAATCCTTGGTATCGGAGTTGCTCTTATATCCAGTATCGATCCGAATCAGGTAGTTTTTATCCGGCTCGAATTGGGGAGGCCGGCGCTCGAAAAGCACTGTGCCGCCGCTGCCGCCACCGCCATAGCGCACGGTTTGAGACCCTTTGATAATGGTGACACTGTCGTAGCTCTCCATGGCGGAATAAGCCGTGGGAGGATCCATGCGGTTGGGACAGCCGCCATGGATGTAAGCGCCGTCGAGCAGGATATTGAGGCGGGTCTGGCTCTGTCCCCGGATGATCGGATCGATGCCGTGCCCCCCCATGCGAACCCCGGAAACGCCGTTGATATCGCGCAAGAGATCAGCCGCATCGGCTGGAATACCCGTTGTGGCCTCTTCCAGTGGAACCACGGTGGCTGTGGGGGCCGTCTCCGCTTTGCCCTCGACGACAATCTCTTTGAGTTGGATGGTTTGCTCCCGGGCGTGGAGTGTTTGGGTAATGAATAGAGAACAGATAACCAGAGAAAAAACAGCAAGTCGCATTTCCTTCACCTCGAAATAGAGTTTAATCCAGCAAGCATATAGAAACTTGGTTTTCAGTATGAAGCTTGATCAATAACAAAAAGAGGGTAAAAGTAAATGCTAAAAAATTATACATATAATGCTTAGAAAAACTAGATAGTAGTAAGTCTGCTGCAAGCCATTGGAGGGTTTACCTTGGAGCCCTAAAAAATTTTTGCAACAGTGGGATTTACGACCTTAAGGGCTATTCTATTGGCGGCGTTGGGTTGAACGATCCTGCAGCCTGTCGGACCAGTAGGCGACGATCTTTCCCAATTCGGGATTCATGCTTGCTTTTTCGAAGGCCTGCTGTGCCGTGTGGGGATCACCACAATTGAAAGCGGCAACACCCAGAAGATATTGTGCCCTGGCTTTCTCTTTGACGCCACGCTGCAACGCACGTTGAAGGGCGTCTCTGGCCTGTTGCCATTGGTTACGCTCAAAGTGCAGACATCCAAGCAGATAGTAATCTTGTCCGTTATCGGCCAAAGATGCCGCTTTTTCCAGCGCCTGCAAGGCAGGACCGCTTTCACAGGCGAGGTGCCAGAGTTCAAACTGTAATTTATATGTTTTACGGTTGGCTGCCAGCCGACCCGATTTCAACCAATTCCGGAGCAGACGGGCCGCCTTTTCAGGAATGCCGTTGGAGCTGTAAAGTTGGACGATCCGCATCAAATCGTCGGTATCCAACCGGCTGCGGTGATGGGCAAGCACCAGGGCCGCCAGCGCTTTATCTTCTTTATTCTGCTCCAGATAGGCGACGGCCAGATGGTTCCACCAACTCCTGTTGTCCGGTTCGCTTTCGATCAGTGAGTGAAGCACTGTCTCCGCCTTGGGGTACTGCCTGCCGTCAAGATAGACCGCGAGC
>JASFKE010000716.1:0-3015 GCA_050118795.1 Desulfobacteraceae bacterium
TGGATGACCTACAAGACCAACCCCATGCAGACCGGCGCCAATCGCAATAAAACCATTGAAATGATCCATAAACTGGATTTTATGGTGACCATCGACATCGCCATGAGCGACACTGCCTGGCTGGCCGACCTGGTCCTGCCCGCGCCGAGCTATCTTGAGCGCAAGGATCCCCTGTCGGCCTTTCTGGCCTCGTCCACCTGCTCCGGTGTGACCACACGCAACCCCATCGTGCCCCCTTTGTTCGAATCCAGGCCGGCGTTCTGGATCGTCAAGGAGTTGGCCAAACGGCTCAATCTGGGGGAGCATTTCGACTTTACCATGGACGATTTCAGGAATACCCAGTTGGAAGGACTGCCCGAAGTGGCCAAAGCCATCGAAGAGGACGGGGTCTACAATATCACCGGACCCAGCTTCGGCATCCACAAGGACAAACCCTTCAAGACACGTTCCAAAAAAATCGAGCTCTACAACACGCGCTACAAAGATAGAGGCATCGATCCCATGCCGGTCTACACGCCGCCTAAGATCGCGCCGCCCGGACACTTTCGGATAGTGGTGGGGCGCAACGCCTACATCACCCAGAGCGCCAGCACCAACAACAGCCTGCTCTGGGAGTTGGAAAAGGAGAACACGCTCTGGATCCACCCCCGGCCGGCCAAGAGACTCGGCATCGTCCACAACGATATGGTGGAGGTGAAAAGCACCGCCGGCAAAGGCCGGCTCAAGGCCCGGGTGACAACGGACACACGACCCGATACCGTTTACATGGACACCGGCTTCGGCGTGATCTCCAAGGGCCTGACCCATATCTTCGGCAAAGGCGCCTGCATTGCGGAGGTGCTGGAAGACCGCGCCGATGAAATATCCGGCAACATGGCCATGCATGAAACGTTTGTGGCCGTTAAAAAAGTGTAGCCAAAGGGTAGTAAGCATCATGACACAGCCCAGCGCCAAAAAATACGGCATCGTGATCAACGCATCCAAATGCATTGACTGCAAGGCCTGTATGATTGCCTGCAAAGTCGAGAACCAGCTTCGGGCGGGGTATTGGCGCAATTGGATTCGTCCTTTGTGGCGCGGGGGCGAGGCCGGGAGAAGCGAGTTTCAACCGGGGCAGTGCATGCAGTGCGACAACCCGGCCTGCGTAGCCGCATGTCCGGTGGGCGCTACCCACAAGCGGGCGGACGGGCTGGTGGTCATCGAACCGGCCACATGCATCGGCTGCGGCAATTGTGTGACGGCATGCCCATACGGCGCCCGCTATCGCGATTCCCAGCGGCGCATTGCCGACAAGTGCGATTTTTGCATGCGCCGGCTCGAGCAAGGTCTGGAGCCGGCCTGCGTGGTGACCTGCCCGACAAAGGCACGGGTGTTCGGCGATCTCAACGACCCCCGGAGTGCTGTCCGGGGCCTGCTCGACAGCCGGAAACTGGTGCGCATTATCGGCCCCCACAGCGACACACGGCCCAATATCTACTACCACGAAGGCACACAGCAATTGGACTGGGCGGCCACTCCCACCCTTCCGGGCAATGTCCACATGCCGCCGGAGTTCTGGAAGGTTGATTGATGCACCAAAACCCCACAGTCGCCTATTTTCAGCTTTTGTTGTGTATATCCACCACCGCATCGAGCACCGACAGCAAGACGGCCGTGATCAGGGGATAAAACCGGCAGCGGCTCTCGCTTTTCAGGCGCCCGTAGAAGATTCGGATCCAGGGGATCATGGATACCGAAGCAAAATTGGAGGCAGCTGTCAGGTCGTCTCTTTGGTCGGGCGCACCGTGCCGGGTCAAAAGATAGTAGAGCACCTCAAGCTCAATGGCGAGATGGTCCGGCGGTTCGCCCACATCGTCGCTGACAGCGATCCCCAGGTCCTGAAGCATCTGCTGCATGCCCACGGCGGCTTTACCCATCAACTGCGGTTCTTGTTCATCTTCGTCGTAACAAGATGCATAAAGCGGTGCCGCTACGCCGCCCTTGGCGTTAACGAACAATCGCACATAACCTTGCCCAAGATAATCCAGCAACGGCGCCGTTTCCGAAAAGCCGTCCAGGATATTCTGCAACCCGATAAGATCGGCCATCCAGTTTGCCTCTGTCCAGGAGGCTATGGTGTCGAAGGGCCCAAGAAAGGATGGCCCGAGCATCTGTCGGCATAAATCTTCAGACGGCCCCCAGTAGACCTGGCACAACTGTTTAACAGCGGTTATCAGGGCATCCCGAATTTTTTTTTCCAACAAGTCGACCTCACCCGTAAGGAGATAAGAACTTCCTCTTTTCGGCTTTGAGTATCTCAAACCGACACTTGTATGTCAATCTGGCTGTCAATACAGGATGTTGTGCAGGATAAACCCAAAAAGCGCGCAAAAAGGTTAAAAAGCCTTTTGATCGCTGGGGTGAAACCGTATTTGGGCTGTATGCCAAAGATGTTGTCCGTTGCCACCGCTGTGCCAATATGGTAAAAACAGATAAGTTCGCCAATGATAAACTTTAAAGGCGATAGATTGTGATACAGTTGGACACCGCCCGATTCAGCCATCGTTCCCGATTCAGTTATCGTTATAGATGACGCCTTTTAGAACCGGCACAGATCTGGTCTGAACAAGACAACCGACACAGCTTTAAATACTCATAACCCATCCATGAGGCTTGTTGATAAAAATGCCATCGGAAGCCAACCCGGTTGGGCCCAACCTGCAATGGCAGGATGAGCACGGGATACCCCGCCAATGCAATTTGACCGACAAAATATTCCTTGGCCGCGTCTGCCGGGGAATTGACAGGGACAAATGCATTATTGTTTGTAATCCGGCGGTTTCCCGGGACCATGCCGTAATTCGACTGACCCGCGCCGGGGTGGAAATTACCGATATGAGCAAAAACGGTACCTGGATCAACGATGTCCGCATGACGCCAGGTGATTCCAGGCTGCTTGAAGACGGAGACCTCATCACCGTAGGCGGCACCTCCATCCGTCTCTGCTGCCCGCATTCGGCACTTGGGCCGCAAGAG
>JASFKE010000717.1:0-3015 GCA_050118795.1 Desulfobacteraceae bacterium
GCATTTCAGGTCTCCCTTGCCATGGCCGGAGCCTTGACCGGGTTTCTGATTTACAACTTTAATCCGGCCAAAATTTTCATGGGAGATTGCGGAAGCCTGGTCATTGGATACGGTATCAGCGTGACCGCTCTCGCTTTTGGAAACACAGCGCCTGCCAATCCATTCGCCCCTGCGGCTGTCCCCATTCTCCTTTTGCTGGTTCCGATCCTGGACACCACTTTGGTGACGATCATTCGAATTCTCAGCGGAAGAAAAGCCTCCACCGGCGGCCGGGACCACACCTCCCACCGGTTGGTTTTAATGGGGCTTTCGGAACGCAAATCGGTTCTATACCTTTACCTGATTGGCGCTATTTCAGGGGTATCAGCCATCTACGTCAGT
Organism: Desulfobacteraceae bacterium; assembly: GCA_050118795.1. Lineage (GTDB taxonomy): Bacteria > Desulfobacterota > Desulfobacteria > Desulfobacterales > Desulfosarcinaceae > JARRKU01. The sequence continues at coordinate 382 of JASFKE010000717.1, forward strand.
AAAAGCGATACACTCTCTTCGCCTGCCGTCATCATTCCAGTGGCTGTCGCAATTATTTTAATCGGGTTCTATCTGTCTCAACTGCGGGTCTATCCGGATAAAGAGTTTTCCAGGCTTCGGGACCGCAGTTTTACCCCGGTACTGTTGGAATTGACCTACAAACGGCATATGGCGCTGGTTCTGCTGGACCTCATTTTGATCTCCTTCGCTTACTACTTGTCTTATCGACTGCGATTTGGTGGAGCCGAATTTTCAAATTATTTCCCTATTTTTCTACAGTCATTGCCCGTTATCATCGGATGCAAGATCGTCATGTTTTTTATCATGGGCATCTATCGCGGGTTGTGGCGCTATATCAGCGCCAACGATTTCTACCATTATATGCGTGCCTCTTTGTTGGCCAGTCTGGTCTCCATTGCAGCAGTGACGTTGATCTATCGGTTCAGAGATTTTTCAAAAGGCATCTTTGTTATCGACTGGATTCTGACCACCAGTTTAATGCTGGGTGTCCGCGGCTCTTTTCGAGTTTTTTTGGAAACCCAAAAGCGCAAGACGCTCTCCGGTGACCAGGTCTTGATTTACGGCGCTGGAAGGGGAGGGGAGCTTTTATTGCGTGAAATACTCAACAATGGGGACCTGAATGTGAAACCGGTCGGTTTCATTGATGACGATGTTTTGAAACTCGGGAAAAAAATCCAAGGCTATGAGATACTCGGTGCCATCGGCGATATGGGTAAGATCCATGAAAAATATAATTTAAAGGGTATCATCGTCTCCTTTAATGAAAGCCAAACGCAGCATAAAAAATCCCATGCATCGGTCCATGAGTTTTGTCGGCAACACCATATTTGGTTGAAACAATTCAAGATCGATTTAAAGGATGTTTCTCTTTCCGAAGGTGATCAAAAATGGATTCGTTAAGGGTATTGCTGGACAAAGGCGTCAAGATTCCAAATCCCGAAAGCGTCGAAATTGGAGATGATATCGATGTTGACCGCATCTCCGGAGATGGCGTGACCATCTATTCGGGCTGCAAGCTCTATGGTCGGGAAACTTTTATTGGCGATGGTGCCGCCATTGGATTCGAGGGGCCTGCCACCATTAAAAATTGTTATCTCGGGCCGTCGGTGGCGCTAAAGGGCGGGTTTTTTGAAAAAGCCGCTTTTCTGGAAAAATCGTCATGCGGATTGGGTTCCCATGTTCGGCAGGGTACAATTCTGGAAGAAGAGGCCAATATTGCGCATACCGTTGGATTGAAACAGACCATTTTGTTTCCATATGTCACTCTGGGCAGCCTGATCAATTTTTGCGACTGCTTGATGGCCGGCGGCACCAGTCGAAAGAATCACAGTGAGGTGGGCAGCTCTTACATCCATTTTAACTACACCCCTAATCAGGACAAGGCCACCGCCTCGCTTATCGGGGAGGTCACCAAAGGGGTCATGCTGAACCAGTCCCCTATTTTCCTGGGAGGGCAGGGGGGGTTGGTGGGGCCTTGCCGAATCGCTTACGGAACTATCGTGGCGGCCGGTTGCATTTGCCGCAAAGACCAGATGAGGGAAGGTAACCTGGTCATGGAGGGCGGCCCCAGGACGGCACGAATTCCATTTAAACCCGGAGGGTATCGCAATCTTAAAAGGGTATTGGATCACAATTATCATTATATCGGCCATCTTTTGGCATTATGGCAATGGTATGAAGGGGTTAGAGAGCTTTTTATCGGGCCCGGATTTCCCCGACCGCTTGCAGATGGTCTTAAAAAAACGTTGAAACTTGGAATTGATGAACGCATACGGCAACTGGGGCGTTTGAGAGACAAGGTTGAGGAATCGGTGTCAACCAACAAACCTGAGGGGCTTGAACACCGCTTTTGCGCTCAATGGGACCTTATTTCAGGAACGTTAACAGATTTGCAGGCGTATCAGGGATCACAGGATTTGAAAGAGCAGTTCGCAAGGGTCGTGGAAAAGAGAATCCAACGCAATGGGAAAAATTATACGCGCTGCATCAAATCGATGGAGGCCGATCAAACTAAGATCGGCACTCTATGGCTTCAGAGTATTGTAGACCATGTAGCCGATCAGGTTGCACTAATAATGAACCCCAAACAGTAGTCGGACAACAAATATGGGAAAATTGTTTGGAACAGACGGTATTCGCGGTGTGGCCAATGCCCATCCCATGGATGTGGAGACAGCCGTATCTGCGGGAAGGGCGATTGCGCGATATTTTGGTGCCGGCGCGAACGGCCGCAACGGCACTATTTGTATTGGGCAGGATACGCGTTTGTCCGGCGACATGATAGCCCAAGCTGTGAGCGCGGGTATCTGTTCCGCCGGCATGAATGTCTCATTGCTCGGAATTGTGCCCACGCCGGCAGTGGCTTATTTGACACATGCATCCGGTGCCGCGGCTGGGGTCGTCATATCCGCTTCACATAATCCATTTGAAGATAATGGTATAAAACTATTTAATTCTAATGGTTATAAGTTAAACGATAAAGAGGAAGATGAAATAGAGGGCTTGATGGAAATTGGCAGTGGCCATAATAATACTATTACGCCCGAACAGATAGGCCGCGTGGTCTCCACCCAGAGTGTAAATTCAAAATATCTCGCTTTTCTGCAAAAGGCA
>JASFKE010000718.1:0-3012 GCA_050118795.1 Desulfobacteraceae bacterium
AATTTTCCAACACCAGATTAATGGAGGCAGAAAATGGGTGAATCCATGCAGGAACTGCAATCGTTTATTGATGACTGGAATGATACCGAAGAGCGAAACAAGCAAGCCTTTATCCGGCTCAAATCCCGCCTTGCAGCCATGGACGGGGTGCGGCTTGAGTTTCTCCCGCGTCCCGGCGTCACCTATTCGCTTCGAGCCGTCCATCAAAATCAGAAGGATCGTGCATTATTCGTCATGGTGGATGTCATCGAAGACGATCCGCGGTGGCTCTCCGTCTGCTTTTACGGCGACATGGTTGCCGATCCGGATGAACAGGGTGATTTCGTGCCCAAGGGCTTGCTCGGTGAAGACGCCGCATGCTTCGACATCGACCAATTCGATGATCTATTGTTGCAGTATGTTGAATCCCGTATGGACGAGGCTTACCAAAACGCCGCCTCGGCCTGAATCTGTGCACCGTGCATCAAAAGGGATCTATTCCAAGGAGACCAGATGCACAGTGTAGGTCAACGTTTCGCCGGCCAGGGGGTGATTGGCATCCACGGTCACCGTTTTGTCGTCCAGGTCCCTGACGAGCAGATTGACCACCTCCTGGGTTTCACTCCGATACTGCATGACCCGGCCCTTTTGCAGCTCGATATTTTCATCCAGTTTGGATCGATCGATCAGCATGACCAAAGATTCGTCGCGGATGCCATAGCCCTGTTCGGGGGGGATGTTGATGGTGCGGATATCACCGGATTTCATGCCGATGATGCCCTTTTCCAGGCTCTTTATCAACTTTCCCCTGCCGATGGTAAACGATAGCGGTTGCCCCCCCCTTGAAGAGCCGACGGTTTTCCCGTCCGCCAGTTTGACTGTATAGTGGATTTTGGCGCGCAGGCCGAATTTGGCTTCTACCATTGTTTCTCCTTTTGCCCTGCTGATCATTGACGGCGTTTGCGCTGTGCTCGCCCACAGAGCGTATAGATCAATTTGCGGCAACATAATTTAGGCTTGCATGTTCATGGATAGTATGCAATATTACATACAATTATCAGGTTTTTCATCATTGTTCAAGAGGAATATCGCCCACCCGGCTCGGAGTGATGATCGAGGCCAACCAGCGCATTTGTTGGTGGAGAAAACAGTGCCTCTGTGGCACAAGATCATCTCTTCATTGTGTTATTTGCTCTTGCTGCAAACAAGATGAATTCGAAAATCGCCCATCACCAAACCAAAAAGGAGATTGAAACATGTCGGATGAACTCAAACCCATGGTTCGGAAGATTTATGAAGAGGTCTACAATAAAGGCAACCTGGACCTGCTGGATGATTTGATCGACCCTAAATATATTCGTCACCAGCCGCCCATGAAAACGGTTCAGGGGCTGGATGCGTATAAGAAATTCATCACTGAAGTGCGCAACGCTTACACCAACTTCGAAATTCGTCTGGATGAAATCCTGGTCGACGGCAACAAGTCGGTGGTTCGAATAACACTTTCCGGTAAGCATACCGGAAAAACACCCACCTTGTTGGCACCACCCACAGGCAAGGATATTGCCATGGTCGGCTGCGCCGTCGCCACCTGGGAGAACGGCAAAATCGTTGAAGAGTGGGTTTACAACGATTACATGGGGTTGACATACCAATTCGGGGTGATGCCTCTGGCGGTGGGCGGATTCGAATAGCGCTGTTAACTGATCTAATGTACCGGAACCCATTCTGGGGTATTGGGCAGCGCCTGACTGGCGCTGTGATTCCGGCCGGTGCGACAACCCGATATCCAAATGCAAAGGATCCCATGCCGGGGTGGAATTTCATAGTGACCTTGTTGTGGCAGCCGGCGCAATAGCCGGCATCATGCGGGCCTTCGGTGTGCACCCACCCCTGCCAACACGACGGCTGAAAGAACGCCGTTCACCAGGCCCAGCACAAATGCCCAAAAATAGCCGCCGCTCATGTCAATGGTCCAGCCGCATATCACCGGCGATATCACCGACCCCAAACCCAGTATGCAGGTCCACAGCCCCATGATGCCACCGGTGTGTTCTTTGGGGAAAAAATCCGAAGCCGCAGCGCCATAAGCCGACCACACCGCCCCGTACCCCAATCCAAAACAACCGGAAAACAGGTACAACATCCACGGATGGGTCGACAGCGCCAATCCCAGACAGGCCGAGCCCATGGTAAAGCTGCATGTCATCATCACCCGGATCCGTCCGATGGTGTCGGACAGCGGGCCCAATGTCAGCTGCCCCACTATCCCCGTCAGCGCGATGACAGCCACCATGCGCGTGGCCTCCGAATATGGCAGCCCCAGTGCTTCCCGGGCGTAGACCGGCACAAACCCATAGGGGATGATCACCGTAACACCCACAAAAAAATAGCCGGTGCCGATGATCCAGAACACCCGGTCTTTTACAATTTTCCGGTACGATTCCCAAAACTTGGGTTTCGGTGGGTGCAAACGGTTCCCAGGGGGCCCACCCTTTTCCGGATTTCGGACCAAAATGAAATTCAATGCCGCCACCCCCAGACAAACGATGCCCAAACCGATCCAGCCCGCCCGCCAATCCGACGCCTTGACCATGGCCGGAAGGATCATGCTCCACAGCGGCAGGCCCACCCCCAGCCCCATGGTGACCACCGAAAGTGCGGTGCCCCGCCTATGGTTCGGCACCCACTTTTGCACCAGGGCGGCCACCGGCGCCCAGCAAGCCGCGTGACCCAGTCCGGCAACAGCGAAAAAAAGACAAGCCTGCCACAGTGTATGGGCAAACGCCATCAAAATGGCGCCGCAAGCCAGAACCGTTGTAAACAGGGTCAGAATGAGCCGGTAGTTAAAGCGATCCGTCAGGGCGCCCAAGATGGGCGTGGCAATGGTATACACCGCAAAGTAGGCGGCGAATATGGCGCCGGCCTGGGCCTTTGAAATACCCAAATCCGGCACCATTTCAGGTAGCAGCATACCGTAACCGTACCGAATGGAAAAGGAGATGGAGACGGTTAAAAATCCAGCGGCGATGA